>NZ_VTRV01000012.1 GCF_008274655.1 Cognatilysobacter lacus
CGGCGGTGACCCGGCAGGTCGAGGCGGGCGATGCCGCCGGTTCCATGTGGCTGCGGGCCGACCCCGCCTATGTTCGCCCGGACATCAACGGCGCGCGGCTGCTGGCCGTCGGCGAAGGCGTCGGCCTGGACGGCGAGGAAGCCGAATCGCTGCTCGCCCCGCTGCGACCGCTGTTCGGCGACGTCGGCATGCCGATCGAGGCGGGCAGCCCGTCAGCCTGGTACCTGCGGTTGCCGTTGGGCTCACCACTGCCTGCGTTCGCATCCCCCGACGACGCGCTCGGCGCCGACCTGTTCGAGCACATGCCGTCGGGCCCGGACGGGCGCCGCTGGCGTGCGCTGCTGTCGGAAGCGCAGGTGACGTTGCACCAGCATCCGGTCAACGCGCAGCGCCAGGCGCGCGGCCGGGTGCCGGTCAACTCGCTCTGGTTCTGGGGCGAGGGCAAGTTGCCGGACGCGGTGACCACGCCGTTCGCGCGGGTGCACTCGGCCGACTCGACGGTGCTCGCATTCGCGCAGCTCGCACGCGCAACCGCGCGACCGCTTTCCCCCTGGGAGTCGGGCGAGGACGACGTTGCGTTCGACCTGCGCCACGAACGTCGTCTCGACCGTCTGCTCGCACACTGGATCGAGCCTGCGCTGGCTGACATGGCCTCGAAGCGGCTGGACGCGCTCAGCCTGTGGTGGGCGGACGGCGAGCGCGTCGAGCTGAGGCGGTCGCAGTCCTTGCGATTCTGGAGGCGCCCACTGCGCACCCTTGCCCAGCACGAGCCCGGATGAGCCGCCTCAAGCCCCGACTCGTCCGCCGCCCGCATGTCCTTCCGGGCGACTGGGCGCTGGGCCTCCACCCCGTGCTGGCGCGCGCGTACGCGATGCGCGGCGCGCTATCGCTTGAACAGGCGCGGCCCACGCTCGCGAATCTGCATCCGCCGGGCACGATGGGTGGGCTGGATGCGGCAACCGCGCTGCTTGACGACGCGATGGCGGCGAACGCGCACATCGTTGTCGTCGGTGACTTCGACTGCGACGGTGCCACGGCCTGCGCCGTCGGCGTGCGGGGGCTGCGGCTCCTCGGCGCGCGGCGCGTCTCCTACGCGGTGCCCAACCGGATAGTGCACGGCTACGGCCTGACACCTGCGATGGTCGAAGAGATCGCGCCGATGGCGCCGGACCTGGTGGTTACGGTCGACCACGGCATTGCCTGCCATCCGGGCGTGGTCGCGGCCAAGGCACGCGGCTGGAAGGTGCTGGTGACCGACCACCATCTACCGGGCGACGTGCTTCCGCCGGCCGACGCCATCGTCGATCCCAACCTGCGCGGTGACGGCTTCCCCAGCAAGGCACTCGCCGGCGTCGGCGTCATCTTCTACGTGTTGCTGGCGCTGCGCCGCCACCTGCGCGACCGCGGCGCGTTTCCCGGCGGCGAGCCCGATCTCTCGCAGTTGCTCGACCTGGTGGCGGTCGGCACGGTCGCGGACCTGGTGCCGCTGGATCCCAACAACCGCGCGCTCGTGGCGGCAGGCCTGCGGCGGATGCGCGCAGGCCAGGCGTGCGCCGGCCTGCGCGCGCTTGCCGAAGTCTCGCAACGCGAGCTCGTGCGGCTGGATGCTTCTGACATCGGCTACGCGATCGCGCCGCGAATAAACGCGGCCGGTCGCCTCGAAGACATGGCGCTCGGCATCGAATGCCTGCTCACCGACGACCTCGCCCGCGCGCGCGAGATCGCGCAGGCGCTCAACGAGATCAACGGCGAACGGCGTGCCGTGCAGCAGCAGATGCTCGACGAGGCCGAGCGAGCGCTTTCCCGCGTCGAGCTTCCCCACGGCGACCTGCCGCCGACGATCTGCCTGTTCGACGCCGAATGGCATCCGGGCGTGGTCGGGCTGGTGGCATCGAAGATCAAGGAACGGCTGCACAGGCCCGTGGTCGCATTTGCGCCGTCCGCGCCCGGTTCCGCGATGCTGCGAGGGTCGGCGCGGTCGATTCCGGGCTTCCACATCCGCGACGCGCTCGCGACCGTGCATGCCCGTTGCCCGACGCTGATTGAGCGCTTCGGCGGCCACGCCATGGCCGCGGGCCTGAGCCTTCCGCTCGAACACTTCGGTGCGTTCTCCAGGGAACTGCACGCGGCGGCGGTCGGGGCGCTCACCCCCGACCTGCTGCAAGCCGAAGTGCTTAGCGACGGCGAACTCGATCCGGCCGAGATGGGCCGCTCCTGCGCCGAGGCCATCCGCGACGGCGGCCCCTGGGGCCAGGCGTTCCCGGAGCCGCATTTCGACGGCGAGTTCCGGGTGCTGTCGACGCGCATCGTCGGGCAGCGCCACCTGCGGATGGAGCTCGGCATGGGCGCGCTCCGCGTGAACGCGATCGAGTTCGGCGGCGCGGCCGAGCCGCCGGGCGAGCGCGTGCGCATCGCCTATCGACTCGAGCCCGACGACTATCGCGGCGGTGACGCGTTCCAGCTGGTCGTCGTTCATCGCGAGCCCGCCTGAGAGCGGGGCGGCGGCGGGCGCGCTGCTAGAATGCGAAACACTTTTCAACGCGACGACGGACATGCTTGAACTCAATCCCGTCCGCCAGCGAATCGCCGACCTCCGGGGTCGTGTGGATTCGCTCAGGGGGTATCTTTGACTTCGACCAGAAGGTCGAACGTCTCGAAGAAGTAAACCGGGAGCTCGAGAGCCCCGACGTCTGGAACAACTCCGAGAACGCGCAGGCCCTGGGCCGCGAACGCGCCTCGCTCGAAAAGGTCGTACTCGGCATCCGTTCGCTCACCGAGAGCCTCGTCGGCGCCAATGAGCTGCTCGACCTGGCGGAGATGGAAGACGACGAGGAAACGGCGAACGCTGTCGTCGAGGACGTCGAGAAGTCCGCGAAGGAAGTCGAGAAGCTCGAGTTCCGCCGCATGTTTTCCGGCAAGATGGACGGCGCGAATGCGTTCGTCGACATCCAGGCCGGCGCGGGCGGCACCGAGGCGCAGGACTGGGCCGAGATCCTGCTGCGCATGTACCTGCGCTGGTGCGAATCGCGCGGCTGGAAAGCCGAGCTGATGGAAGCCAGCGGCGGCGACGTGGCCGGCATCAAGTCGGCGACCATTCGCGTCGAGGGCGAATTCGCCTATGGCTGGCTGAAGACGGAGACGGGCGTGCACCGCCTCGTGCGCAAGTCACCATTCGACTCCGACAATCGTCGCCACACGAGCTTTACCTCGGTGTTCGTCTCGCCCGAGGTCGACGACAACATCGACATCGAGATCAATCCCGCCGACCTCCGGACCGACGTCTATCGTTCGTCGGGCGCTGGCGGTCAGCACGTCAACAAGACCGAGTCGGCGGTACGCATCACCCACATACCGACGAACATCGTCGTGGCGTGCCAGACCGGGCGAAGCCAGCACCAGAACCGCGACAACGCGATGAAGATGCTGGCGGCAAAGCTCTACGAGCTTGAAATCCAGAAGCGCAACGCCGAGCGCGATGCGGTGGAAGCCACCAAGTCGGACATCGGTTGGGGCAGCCAGATCCGCAACTACGTGCTCGACCAGAGCCGCATCAAGGACCTGCGCACCGGCATCGAGCGCAGCGACACGCAGAAGGTGCTCGACGGCGATCTGGACGAGTTCGTAGAGGCGAGTCTGAAGTCGGGCCTGGAGGCCGGTTCGAAACGCATAGACGCGATGTGACGGGCGGCGGCTCGTGAACCGCCGCCGCTACCGCACGCAGCCCACGGCTGCACACCCCACCTACCTGCAGCGACCCCTCCGATGACCGACACCCCCGCAACGCCGCACGCCGACGAGAACCACCTGATCGCCGAGCGCCGCGCGAAACTCGCGCAGTTGCGCGACGGTGGCGGCATCGCGTTTCCGAACGATTTCCGTCGCGGCGAGTTCGCCGGCGACCTGCAGAGCGAATTCGCCGATGCGGAACGCTGGACTGCCGAGGCGCTCGCGACCGAGGAGCGCCGCGTCGCCGTCGCCGGCCGCATGCTGCTCAAGCGCGTGATGGGCAAGGCGAGCTTCGTGCAGGTGCAGGATGAATCCGGCCGGCTGCAGCTGTTCCTGCAATCCAACGTGCTCGGTGAGGTCTACGACGCGTTCAAGGGTTGGGACGTCGGCGACATCGTCGCGTGCGAAGGCGTGCTGACGCGGACGAAGACCGGTGAACTCTCGGTGCGCGCCGACTCGCTGCGGTTGCTGACCAAGTCGCTGCGTCCGCTGCCCGACAAGTTCCACGGCCTCGCGGACATCGAGCAGCGCTATCGCCACCGTTATGTCGACCTGATCGTCACGCCGGAATCGCGCGACGTCTTCATCAAGCGTTCGAAGATAATCCGCGCGATGCGCGCATGGCTCGACGCGCGGCGCTTCCTCGAGGTCGAGACGCCGATGATGCATTACATCCCCGGCGGCGCGACGGCCAAGCCGTTCGTCACGCACCACAACGCGCTCGACCTGCAGCTCTACCTTCGCGTCGCGCCTGAGCTCTACCTCAAGCGCCTCGTCGTCGGCGGGCTCGAGCGGGTCTACGAGATCAACCGCAACTTCCGCAACGAGGGCGTGTCCACGCGACACAATCCCGAGTTCACGATGCTCGAGTTGTACGAGGCCTACGCGACGTACAACGAGATCATGGACCTGACCGAAGACGTGATTCGCCACTGCGCGCAGGACGTGCTGGGCGCCACGGCGATCGAATGGGAAGGCGCCGCCGTCGATCTGGGGCCACGCTTCCGTCGCTGGTCGATGACCGATGCGGTGCTCGAGCACAACCCCGAGATCACGCGCGATGACCTTCGTGACGTCGCGAAGATGCGCGAACACTGCGCCCGCCTGCGGATCCCGGTGAAGCCGTCGTATGGCTGGGGCAAGCTGCTGCTGGAAGTCTTCGAGAAGACGGTCGAGCACACGCTGATCCAGCCCACCTTCATCACCGATCATCCGGTGGAGGTCAGCCCGCTCGCGCGCGCCAACGATGTCGACCCCGAACTCACCGACCGCTTCGAGCTCTTCGTCGGCGGGAAGGAGCTGGCCAACGGGTTCTCCGAGCTCAACGACCCGGAGGATCAGGCCGCCCGCTTCCTGGCGCAGGTGCAGGCGAAGGAGGGCGGCGACGACGAGGCCATGCACTTTGACGCCGACTACATCCACGCCCTCGAGGTCGGCATGCCGCCTACCGGCGGCCTGGGCGTGGGCATCGATCGACTCGTGATGCTGCTCACGGACCGCGCGTCGATCCGTGATGTTCTGTTGTTTCCGTACATGCGGCCTGGACACGGCGGCTGAACCCGCGCTCAAGTGCGCCATGGAAACGGCCGATAGCGAGGCTGGGACGCAGCCAAGGCAGCGGCAGCGCGCTATCCTCGACCCGAGCCGCCGTACCGGTCCACGCCAACGGATGGTCAAATGAACGTTGTCATCGTCGATGACCAGAGCAGCGCACGCACCATGCTGCGCCACATCATTGAAGACATCGGCGCCGAGCTGAGCGTCCATGACTTCGGTGAGCCGCAGGTCGCGCTCGACTGGTGCGCCGAGCACGATCCCGACCTGCTGCTGCTCGACTACCGCATGCCCGGTATCGATGGCCTCGAATTCGCGCGCCGGTTCCGGCGGCTGCCGCGGCATCGCGATATTCCGATCATCCTGGTCACGGTCGTCGGCGACGAACCGATCCGGCAGGCCGCGCTCGACGCCGGTGTTATCGACTTCCTCGTCAAGCCCGTGCGCCCGCGCGAGCTGCGCGCACGCTGCCGCAACCTCCTGCAGCTGCGCCAGCAGTCGGAGACGGTGAAGCAGCGCGCGCTCTCACTCGAACATCGGCTGCAGACCACGCTCCACCAGATCGCCGAGCGCGAACGGCAGATGCTTACCCGGCTCGCGCGCGCGGTCGAATATCGCGACGGCGGCAGCCATCCGAACCTGCAGCGCATGGCGGCGTTCGCGGGCCTGATCGCGCGGGGCGTCGGCATGTTCGATGACGAGGCCGCGCAGCTGGAACAGGCCACGCCGCTGCACGACATAGGCAAGATCGCCCTGCCTGACGCGGTACTGCACAAGCCGGGCCCGCTGTCCGACGAGGAGCAGGCGCTGGTACGACGCCATCCGGAGATCGGCTACGAGCTCCTGTCCGACAGCGGCACGCCATTCCTGGACCTCGCCGCCACGATCGCGCTGAACCATCACGAGCGTTTCGACGGCAGCGGCTATCCGAACGGGCTCGCGGGCGACGCGATCCCGATGGTTGCGCGGATCGTCGCGGTCGCCGATGTGTTCGACGCCCTGATCTCCGAGCAACCGTACAAGCACGCGTGGGAAATCGACGCGGCGCTCGCGCACCTCTACGCGCAGCGGGGCCGGCTGTTCGATCCGCAATGCGTGCAGGTGCTCGTGTCCGCGCGCCGGCAACTGGATGCGCTCCGCGAAACCTTCCGCGCCCCGACGGGTCGGCCGTCGTGATCGCCCGGCTGCGCCGCGTCCATCGTCGGCTCGCGGCCCGCCCCGACAGCGAGCACGGCCAGGCAGCCGTACGGATCTGCGCCCTCGGCGTCGTTCTGGTCTACCTGCTGCTCGGCCCGCAGGACATGCGTTCGGACCCGTATTACGACGTCATGGCGATGGTCATGGCGGGCTTCGTGATCGGCACCGCGATCCTTGCGTGGCTGGTGGTCGCGCCGGGCCGCAACCACCCGCGCCGGCTCCTCGGCATGGCCGCGGACTACGGCCTGATGGCGGCCGCCATGATCCGCATGGGCGAGCCGATCGCCTGGGTCTACGTGCTGATCATGTGGGTGACGGTCGGCAACGGGCTGCGCTTCGGCCGCCGATACCTGATCGGCGCGGTCGCGGCAGGGACGCTTTCCTTCGGACTTGTTCTCGCGCGATCGCAGTACTGGCAACACAACCTTCCTCTCGGGATCGGCCTGTTGATCGGCCTGTTCGCCATTCCGATGTACCTGACCCGGCTGCTCGCCGCGCTCACGCGGGCCACCGAGGAAGCGCGCCGCGCCAACGAAGCCAAGAGCCGCTTCCTGGCCAACATGTCGCACGAGTTCCGCACGCCGCTCAACGGCCTTGCCGGCATGACCGAGCTGCTGGCGGCCACGGGTCTCGATCCGGAGCAGCGCGAATGCCTCGGCACGATCCAGGCGTCGACACGCACGCTCATGGCGCTGGTCGAGGACGTGCTGGACATTTCCGCGATCGAGGCCGGCAAGCTGCGCATGCACGCCGCGGATCTCGACGTTCGAGAGCTGGTCGACAGCATCGGCCTGATCCTGGAGCCCCAGGCGCGCGCGAAATATCTCGACTACCGCGCCGAGGTCGGCGACGACGTGCCCGCGCGCGTGCGCGGCGACGTTGGCCACGTGCGCCAGGTGCTGATCAATCTCGTCGGCAACGCGGTCAAGTTCACCGACCGCGGCTCGGTGGCGCTGCGCGTCGAACGCGTGCTGCATGACGAACACCGCACCTGCCTGCGCTTCACCGTCACCGACACCGGCATCGGCATCCCGGCGGACATGCGTCGCCGACTGTTCGACGCGTTCGAACAGGCGGACGCCGGGCTTGCGCGCCGCTACAGCGGCACCGGCCTCGGCACCACCATCGCCAAGGGGCTCACCGAGGCGATGGGCGGCACGATCGGCTTCGAGAGCACCGAAGGTGAGGGCACCCGCTTCTGGGTGCAGTTGCCGTTCCAGCAAGTCGCGGTCGAACCGGCCCGCGCCGTGCCCGCCGACGATCGGGTCGCGTCCGATGCGCCGGCGCCTGCGCTCGGGGAAAACGTAATCGCCTTCAGCAACCCGTTCCTGCGTCACCGCGCCCGCGTACGCAGCCTCCAAGTGCTGGTCGCGGACGACAACGCCGCCAACCGCATGGTGCTGCAGCGGTTGCTGCAGAAGGCGGGACATCGCGCCACGTGCGTGGACGGCGGCGAAGAGGTGCTCGAACTGCTCGCGGACGCACGCTTCGACCTGGTCATCGCCGACCTGCACATGCCGGGCATGAGCGGGATCGACATGTTGCGGCACGCACGCCTCATGGAAGCCGGCGGTCCCGCACGGACCCCGGTGGTGATCCTGAGCGCCGACGTCACGCCGTCGTCGATCCAGGCCTGCCAGGACGCGGGTGCCTGGGGATTCCTCGCCAAACCGGTGTCGACTGGCCGCCTGCTCGACCTGTTGGGCGAAGTGGCGGAAAGCGCGACCCCGGGGGCCCGCGCGACGAAAGCGGTTGCGCTGCCGGTCGAGCCTTCGGACGGCACGGTTTTCGATCCTGCCGTGCTCGACGAGCTCGCGTCGATAGGAATGGGCGACGCCTTCGAGCGCGACTTCGTCGCCGAGTGCCTCGCCGACGCCGAACGCGGTATCGGCCACCTCGCTGACTATGCCTCGCGGAGCGATTGGATCCAGGTGCGCGAACAGGCGCACGCGGTGAAGGGTGTCGCGGGAAACGTCGGCCTCGTCAAGCTCTCCGCAGCGGCCGGCGAAATGATGCGCCTGCCGGACTGGCAGCTCGCCGGCGAGTGGCGCAGCCGGATATCCACGCTGCGCGAACGCCTCGCGCAGGGACGCGATCTGCTCGCCGCGCGGCGCGAACCGGGCGCTCGCGGCGATCCAGCAGCCCGGTCGGACTGACTCCGCTCAGCGAGCGGAGCGACGCGCCTGCGCGCGCACGATGCGCTCCATCGCACGCAGCGAACGATCGCCGAGGGCGAGTGCCGCATCCACCCAGATCGACGTGATGCCCAGCAGTTCCTCATAGGTGACGGCCTGTGCAAGGCGCCGAACGCGATTGAGCGCGAGGTGGGCATGCGGGGCACGCTGCTCCTGCTGGATGAGTTCTCGGACGATGCGCGCGCCATGCCCTCGGGGCGCGAGGATGTCGACGATGCCCATGCGGTGCAGCTCGTGCGCGGGCAGGATCCGTCCTTCCAGTATCAGGCGCTCGGCCAGTTGCGGCGCGACGCGACGGCTCAGGAACGAGTAGGCGCCCATGCCCGGGAACAGTCCGAAGAGGACCTCCGGCAGTCCCATTTCCACGCCTTCCTCGGCGACGATCACCTGGCACGCCAGCGCGAGTTCCATGCCACCGCCAAGCGCGTCTCCCTGCACCAGCGCGATCGTGCGCACGTTGCCGCCGAGGCCCTGGTGCAGCAGGTGCACGCCATCGATGCACCGCGTCGCGTAGTCCATCAGGCCATCACGATCGCCGGAGCGGATCAGGCTTGCGAACAGCTCGAGGTCACCGCCGAGGTTGAACGCGCCGGGCGCGTCGGACGCGAGCACGACGTGCTGCAGCGGGCAGACGGACGCGTCCGTCTGCGGTGGCGTCACTTCCGAAAGCATCGACCACATGTCGTGCATCAGTTCGCGTCGGAAACAGGGTCGAACGCCCGCTCCGTGGTCGGCATGCATGTGCAGCCACTGGCTTCCCCCTGCGTCGGATTCCACGCGTACTGTCGGGTAGGTGCGTGCGCGGTGCAGCGATTCCTTCGTGCTCATCATGCGGGTCCTCGGAAGGGAACCGCCCGCGTATGCCGGTGGGCGCGGGCGATCAGGTGGTGCCCACCGGGCGATCGTACACCCGCGCCCGCATGCAAAAGACAGGCCCGCGCAAGGCGGGCCCGGAGAGTCATTCGTGTCGCGGAACCGTCACGCGACGGCGGGTTGCCTGAGTTCCCGGCGAAGGATTTTGCCGACGTTCGTCTTCGGCAATTCCTTGCGGAACTCGACGTAGCGCGGAAGCTTGTAGCCGGTGAGGTTTTCGCGCGCGTGCGCGATGACCTGTTCGGCCGTCAGCGAGGGATCCTTCGCGACGATCACCACCTTCACCGCCTCGCCCGATCGTTCGTCGGGCACGCCGACCGCGGCCACTTCGAGCACCTGCGGCATCATCGCGATGACATCTTCCACTTCGTTCGGATACACGTTGAAGCCCGACACCAGGATCATGTCCTTCTTGCGATCGACGATATAGAAGAAGCCACGCTCGTCCATGCGCGCCATGTCGCCGGTGTGCAGCCAGCCCTCCGCATCCATCACCTTCGCCGTCTCGTCCGGACGGTTCCAGTAGCCGCGCATCACCTGCGGCCCCTTGATGCAGAGTTCGCCGATCTCGCCGGGCCCCGACAGGTTGCCGTCGTCGTCCTTCAAGCATGCGTCGGTGGACGGTATCGGCAGGCCGATAGCGCCGTTGTACTCGGGAAGATCCATCGGATTGATGCAGGCGGCCGGCGACGTCTCGGTCAAGCCGTAGGCCTCGACCAGCGTGCAGCCGGTCACCTGCTTCCAGCGTTCGGCGACGGCGCGTTGAACCGCCATGCCGCCGCCGAGTGTCATGTGCAGGCGCGAGAAATCCACCTTCTCGAAACCCGGTGTGTGAAGCAGTCCGTTGAACAGCGTGTTTACGCCCGTGATGGCGGTGAACTTGGTCTTCTGCAGTTCCTTGACGAAGCCCGGCATGTCGCGGGGATTCGTGATCATGTGGTTGAGGCCACCGAACTTCATGAAGACAAGCCCGTTCGCCGTCAACGCGAAGATGTGGTACAGCGGCAACGCCGTGATGATCGTTTCTTCGCCGTAGCGCACGTTGGTGCCGATCCACGCGGCTGCCTGTTGCATGTTCGCGACGAGGTTGCGATGCGTCAGCATCGCGCCCTTGGCGACGCCGGTCGTGCCGCCGGTGTACTGCAGGAAGGCGATGTCCTCCGGTTCGATGTCCACGTCGGCGTCGCTGAAGGCCAGCGACTCGCCGGCTTCGATCACCTCGTTGAACCGCAACGCGTGCGGAATGTCGTAATCGGGCACCATCTTCTTGACGTAGCGCACAACGAAGTTCACCGCGGTCCGCTTCGCGAAGTCGAGGCAATCGCCCAGCGCCGTGGTGATGACGTACTTCAGCGGCGTCTCGTGCAGCGTTTCCTGCACGGTGTGTGCGAAGTTGTCCATGACGAGGATGGCGACCGTGCCGGAATCCTCGAGTTGGTGGGCCAGCTCGCGCGCCGTGTACATGGGGTTGACGTTGACGACGGTCAGCCCTGCGCGGAGTACGCCGAACAGCGCGATCGGGTACTGCAGGCAGTTGGGCAGCATGATCGCGACGCGATCGCCGCGCTTGAGCTTGAGTTCGCCGAGCAGGTACGCCGCGAAGCGCGCGCTGAGCACGTCGACTTCAGCGTAGGTGATGGTCTTCCCGAGGCTCGAGAAAGCGGGGCGGTCGCGGTACTTCTCGATCGCGCTCTGCAGGACGGACACGATCGACGGGTACTCGTCCACGTCGACCTCGGCCGGTACACCGGCGGGATAGCTCGCCAGCCAGGGCCGGTTTTCCGTCATGCGATTTCCCCTTGATTTCGCGACTGCGAGCGCACGGACGGTGCGCCACCGTACGGTCGCCGGATTGGAACATACGCCTTGCGCGGCTCGCAAGCCGGTGCCATTAGGCAACGGCCGCGAACGCCGGGACTGAATAGGGCCCGGATACGAAGACGGGACGCACCGGGCGTCCCGTCGTTCGAAACGGTTCCCGCCAGGGCGGGAGACCCGATCAGGCCGCCTTGCGGGCGGCCAGCTGGCGCAGCACGTAATGCAGGATGCCGCCGTGGCGGAAGTACTCGACTTCCTTCGGCGTCAACAGCAGGACGTGGACCTCGAAGCGCTTCTCGAAGCCATCGGCGCGGCGCGCGACGACCGTCGCCGTCTTGCTGGCACCGTCGTTCAGACCTTCGATTGCGATCGCCTCCGAGCCGTCCAGCCCGATGACACGCGCGTTTTCGCCGGGCTTGAACTGCAGTGGCAGCACGCCCATGCCGACCAGGTTGGAGCGGTGGATGCGCTCGAAGCTCTCCGCTATCACCGCCTTGATGCCCAGCAGGTTCGTGCCCTTTGCCGCCCAGTCGCGCGACGAGCCCGTGCCGTATTCCTTGCCGGCGAACACCACCAAAGGCACACCGTCGGCCTTGTATTTCATCGCCGCGTCGTAGATGGCCAGCTTTTCCGGCTGCGCGTCGTGGGAGAAGTACAGCGTGTTGCCGCCTTCCTCGCCGCCCAGCATCAGGTTCTTGATGCGGATGTTGGCGAACGTGCCGCGCACCATCACGTCGTCATTGCCGCGACGGCTGCCGTAGCTGTTGAAATCGGTGGGCTGCACGCCGCGCTCCATCAGGAAACGGCCCGCCGGAGAATCCTTCTTGATGTTGCCGGCCGGCGAAATGTGATCGGTGGTGATCGAGTCACCGAACAGTCCGAGGATGCGCGCGCCCCGCACGTCGGCGATCGTGCCGACGTCCATCGACATGCCGTCGAAGTAGGGCGGGTTCTTGATGTAGGTCGACGCCTCGTCCCACTCGAACGACTCGCCTTCCGGCGACGCGATCGCGTTCCAGCGCGAATCACCCTTGAATACGTCGGCGTAGGCCTGCTTGAACAGCTCCGGCCCGATCGTGGCGGCGATCGTGTCGCCGATCTCCTTGTTGCTCGGCCAGATGTCGCGCAGGTACACCGGCTGGCCATCGTTGCCGACGCCGAGCGGCTCGGTCGTCAGGTCGATGTCGACGGTACCCGCGAGCGCGTAGGCCACCACCAGCGGCGGCGACGCGAGGTAGTTCATCTTCACTTCGGGATGCACGCGGCCTTCGAAGTTGCGGTTGCCCGACAGCACCGAGGTGACCACCAGGTCGTTGGCGGCGATCCCGCGCGAGACTTCGTCCGGCAGCGGGCCGGAGTTGCCGATGCACGTAGTGCAGCCGTAACCGACGACATTGAAGCCGAGCGCATCGAGGTCGGCCAGCACGCCGGCCTTGCGCAGGTATTCGGTAACTACGAGCGAACCCGGCCCGAGCGAGGTCTTGACCCAGGGCTTGGTCTTCAGGCCGATGCGGTTCGCGTTGCGCGCCAGCAGGCCGGCGCCGAGCATCACCGCCGGATTCGACGTGTTGGTGCACGACGTCAGGGCTGCGATGACGACGGCGCCATCGACGAGCTCGACATCCTGGTCGCGCATGCGGATCCGCGACGTGGGACTGGCCGCCAGGCTTTCGGCCTGCGGCTGGTCGCCGCCCTCGGCGTCGAAACGCTTCAGCTCGGACTTGCGCGCGTCGCGGTTGGACGTAAGACCGCCGAGATTGGCGCGGTAGTTGTCCTTCACCTTTTCCAGCAGCACGCGATCCTGTGGACGCTTCGGGCCTGCCAGCGACGGCTTGACGTCGGCGAGGTCGAGTTCGAGCACCGCCGAATACGAGGCTTCCGGCGTGCCGACTTCGTGCCAGAGGCCCTGGGCCTTCGCGTAGGACTCGACCAGCGCGATCTGCTCGTCGCTGCGGCCGGACAGGCGCAGGTAGTTCACGGCTTCCGCGTCGATCGGGAAGATGCCGCACGTCGCGCCGTACTCGGGCGCCATGTTGGCGATGGTGGCGCGGTCGGCGAGCGGCAGGTGCTGCAGGCCTTCGCCGAAGAACTCGACGAACTTGCCCACGACCCCGAGCGACCGCAACATCTGCGTCACCGTCAGGACCAGGTCGGTCGCAGTCGCGCCTTCGGGCATGGCGCCCTTGAGCTTGAAGCCGACTACCTGCGGGATGAGCATCGAGGACGGCTGGCCCAGCATCGCGGCTTCGGCTTCGATGCCGCCGACGCCCCAGCCGAGTACGCCGATGCCGTTGATCATCGTCGTGTGCGAGTCGGTGCCGAATACGGTGTCCGGGAACGCGAGCAGCTCGCCGGCGACCTCGCGCTCCACCACCACGCGGGCGAGGTGCTCGAGGTTGACCTGGTGGACGATGCCCGTGCTCGGCGGCACCACCTTGAAGTTGTTGAACGCCTTCTGGCCCCAGCGCAGGAACCCGTAGCGCTCGCCGTTGCGCTGGAATTCGATCTGGGCGTTGATGTCGGCCGCGTCCTGGCGACCGTAGACGTCGACCTGCACCGAATGGTCGATGACCAGCTCAGACGGAATCAGCGGGTTGATCTGCGACGGACGGCCGCCCAGGCGCGTCACGGCGTCGCGCATCGCGGCAAGGTCGACCACGCACGGGACGCCGGTGAAATCCTGCAGCACAACGCGCGCGGGCATGAATGCGATCTCGGTCTCCGACTCGCCCTTCGGATCCCACGAGGCGACGGCCTCGATGTGCTCCGGAAGCACGGTGACGCCGTCTTCGTGGCGGAGCAGGTTCTCCAGCAGGATCTTCATCGAGTAGGGCAGGTGCGCCAGGTCGAAGCGGCGTCCCAGCGTCGGCAGGCTGAAGTAGGTGTACGACTTGCCGTTGACGGCAAGTTGCGCGCGGGTGGCGAAGGAGTCGGCCATGGGGGCTCCAGAGAGGCGGCAGGGCGCGGCGGTCTGCATCGGCGGCGCGGACGCCACCCGGAGTGAATCACCGCGGAAAACCCGCTAATTATGCCGCATTTGACCGGCTTCCGGCGGGCTCAGCCGAGGTGGGCCTCAACCGCGGCGAGCATCCGGCGGCGTTGGAGGACCAGGTCCCACAGGCTGCCGCCGCGCTGTCGCCACAACACGGCCGAGCGCATCGCGGCGAGCAGGGCCGCGCGCACTTCGGCGACGACTGCCGGCTGCCCGAGGTAATGCGGATTGCCCTGCACGATCACGCGCGGCCGCAGCGTGCTGAGCGTCTGCGCGTACAGCTGGCCGATCGCGGCGAGCACGTCGGGGTGCGTTGGGCCGTTGGAGTCGGCGCGCGGCTGGATGGACTGCAGGCCCTGGCGCACGCGGTCGGTCATTTTCCCGTCGCGGACGAATCGGCGTTCCAGCTGCATGACCGACAGCGCGATCCGCGCGAGGGCCTCGTCCCGGTTGGCGCCCGCGAGATAGTCGCGCAGCAGCAGCAATCCGGGGCGGACGTTTTCGAGCCCGCCGTACACGTCCGCCGTAGTGCGCGCGTCGAAGCGGAACAACGAACCGATGCATGTGGCGAGGATCGCCTCGTTGGCTTCGCCGGTGTCAGCGACCCGTCGCACCTGCGCCAGCGCCTGCAGCAATCCGGCGAGCGCGACGACGCGATCGTAGATGGGCTCGGCGGTGGCGAGGGCGGCGGCGATTTCCGACGTTGTGCGGGTCATGCGGCGTCCGTTCGTGCGGGGTCGAGGAGGGCGTTGGTGGCATCGATGACCGCGCCGCCGAGGCATTCGTCGCCCGAGTAGAGCACCAGCGACTGCCCGGGCGTTACCGCGCGCTGCGGGCGGTCGAAGACGGCGAACAGGCGTCCATCGTCGCGCACCGTGACCCGGCAGGGCTCGGCATTCTGGCGGTAGCGGGTCTGCGCCGTGCAATCGAAGGCGGCGGCAGGTGGCCCGCCGGCGATCCAATGCGCGCTGGCCGTCAGCAGCCGCGTCGACATCAGCCACGGCGTAGCTGCGCCCTGTTCCACGTACAGCACGTTCGACGCCACGTCCTTGCCGACGACGTACCAGGGCGCCGCGGCACGGCCGCGCACGCCGCCGACCTGCAAGCCCTCGCGCTGGCCGAGAGTGAAGAAGAACACGCCCGGGTGCCGCCCGACCGGCAGGCCATCGGGCGTGCGGATCTCGCCTTCGCGCGCCGGCAGGTAGCGGCCGAGGAACTCGCGGAAGTCACGTTCGCCGACGAAACAGATGCCGGTCGAATCCTTCTTGCCGGCGGTCGGGAGCGCGGCGGCCGATGCCATCCGGCGCACCTCCGACTTCTGCAGGTCGCCCAGCGGAAAGCTCGTCGCCGCGAGCTGCGGCTGCCCCAGCTGGTGCAGGAAATAGGTCTGGTCCTTGCCGCCATCGGCGGCCCGCAACAGGCGCCAGCGCCCGTCAAGCCATTCGCAACGCGCGTAATGGCCGGTGGCGATGCGCTGGGCACCGAGGTCGAGCGCTGCGTCCAGGAAGTGCTTGAACTTGATTTCGCGATTGCACAGCACGTCCGGGTTGGGCGTGCGCCCGGCAGCGTATTCCGCGACGAAATGTTCGAAGACGCCGGACCAGTATTCGCCGGAGAAATCCCGGAAGTGGATAGGAATGCCGAGCCGTCCGGACACCGAGACGGCATCGCGACGATCATCCTCGGCGCGGCACTCACCGCTGCCGTCGTCGGCCCAATTCGACATGAACAGCCCGGCGATGGGTTCGCCCGCATCGCGCAGCCGCAGCGCTGCAACCGACGAGTCGACGCCGCCGGACATGCCGACGATGGTTCGGGGGGCGCTCACGCGAGCGACTGCACCAGCTCGAGCGGGTAGCGACGGCCGGCGAGCGTATCGGCGACCACGCGCCACACGAGTGGGCTGCGGTGGCGCGCCGATGCCGCCTGCAGTTCCGCGGGCGTCATCCAGAGGGCGCGGACGATGCCGTCGTCGAGCGTGCGCGCCGGATCGAAATGCAGCGGCTCGGCGAGGAACGCGAAACGCAGGTAGGTGCGCTCGACGCCTCCCTGGCTCACGGAAGGTGCCTTCCACTGGTAGGCGCCGACGAACGCGAGCAGCCGGACGTCCCAGCCGGTTTCCTCGAACGTTTCGCGCACCGCGGCTGCCAGGATGGGTTCGTCGGGCTCGAGATGTCCCGCAGGCTGGTTCAGGACCAGCCGACCTTCCACCCGCTCTTCGATCACCAGCACGCGGCCGCCATCGACCACGACCGTGGCGACGGTGACGTCCGGCTGCCAGAAGCGTGGATCCGCCGTCATTGGAAAGCGCCCGTTGCGACGACCGTCGCACGCCGCGCGACGGCCGGGATGCACAGTGCCAGCATGGGAACGTCGCGACGGTGGCTGCGCGGCATGATCGATCCGGGAGTGCCAAAGCGGCATTCTGCCGCCCGTGCGCAGGGGCCGTCCACGGCGCGGGATTTATACTGGCCCGATGTCGAATCACACACCGCACGATCACGAGCAGCACGGGCAGCACGGCGTCGCTGTCCACACCGGCCGACCGGAGGTCGCGCCGCCGCCGATGTATTCGGTCTTCTTGCTGAACGATGACTACACGCCGATGGACTTCGTGGTCGACGTGCTCACGCGGTTTTTCGCTTTGAATATCGAGAACGCGACGCAGGTGATGCTCCACGTACATACCCGCGGTCGAGGCGTATGCGGGGTTTTCACGCGCGAGATAGCCGAATCCAAGGTGTCGCAGGTGAACGAATACGCAAGACTCAACCAGCATCCCTTGCTGTGCACGATGGAAAAGGCCTAAAAGCGGTTTAAACCGCGATGCCGGACCCCATCTAGCATTGCAGACGCTTCGGAGGCTCCAACATGTTCAGCAAGGATCTCGAGTACAGCATCGGGCAGTGCTACAAGCGCGCTCGCGAGGCTCGTC
Organism: Cognatilysobacter lacus; assembly: GCF_008274655.1. Lineage (GTDB taxonomy): Bacteria > Pseudomonadota > Gammaproteobacteria > Xanthomonadales > Xanthomonadaceae > Cognatilysobacter > Cognatilysobacter lacus. Next base: position 17,291 of record NZ_VTRV01000012.1, read on the forward strand.
ACGAATTCATGACGGTCGAGCACCTGCTGCAGGCGCTGCTCGACAACCCCTCCGCCGAGGGCGTGCTTCGCGCGTGCGAGGCGGACGTCCCGCGCCTGCGACGGGAGCTCGACGAGGCGATCGCCACGTCGGTCGCCGTCCTGTCCGACGACAGTGACCGCGACACCCAGCCCACGCTGGGCTTCCAGCGCGTGCTGCAGCGGGCGGTCTACCACGTGCAGTCCTCCGGCAAGAAGGAGGTCACCGGAGCGAACGTGCTGGTTGCCATCTTCGGCGAAAAGGATTCGCACGCGGTCTATTTCCTGAACCAGCAGGACATCGCGCGGCTCGACGTCGTCAACTACCTGTCGCATGGCATCAGCAAGCAGGGTGGCGAGGAGTCGAGCCGGGAAGAGGGGCAGGGCGGGTCGGCGGAAGGCCCGGATGGCGAGGGCAAGAGCGACGCGCTGACCGAGTTCGCCACCAACCTCAACAACATGGCGCGCGAGGGCAAGATCGACCCGCTGGTCGGGCGCGCCGACGAGGTGGAACGCACGATCCAGGTGCTGTGCCGTCGCCGCAAGAACAATCCGCTCTACGTCGGCGAAGCCGGCGTCGGCAAGACCGCGATCGCGGAAGGCCTCGCCAAGCGCATCGTCGACGGCGACGTGCCCGAAGTACTCAGCGACGCGACCATCTACGCGCTCGACCTCGGTGCACTGGTCGCCGGGACGAAATATCGCGGCGACTTCGAGAAGCGCCTGAAGTCCGTGCTGCAGCAGTTGCGCAAGATCCCGGGCGCCGTGCTGTTCATCGACGAGATCCACACCATCATCGGTGCGGGTTCGGCGTCGGGCGGCACGATGGATGCGTCGAACCTGATCAAGCCGGCGCTGTCGTCCGGTGACCTGCGCTGCATCGGCTCGACCACGTTCCAGGAGTACCGCGGCATCTTCGAAAAGGATCGTGCGCTCGCGCGTCGCTTCCAGAAGATCGACATCGTCGAGCCGACGGTTAGCGAAGCGGTGGAGATACTCAAGGGTCTCAAGCCGAAGTACGAGGCGCACCACGGCGTCAGCTACAACGACGACGCGATCCAGGCTGCCGTTGACCTGTCGGTCAAGCACATAGGCGACCGGTTGCTGCCGGACAAGGCGATCGACGTGATCGACGAAGCCGGTGCGCGCCAGCGCCTGCTGCCCGAGACCGAGCGCAAGGCGGTCATCGATGTCGAGGAAGTCGAGCGCATCGTCGCCAAGATGGCGCGGATCCCGGCGAAGCAGGTCACGGCCACCGACAAGGACGTGCTCCGCAACCTCGAGCGCAACCTCAAGATGGTGATCTTCGGGCAGGATCCGGCGATCGACACCCTGACATCCGCGATCAAGCTGGCGCGTTCTGGGCTCGCGAGCCCGGACAAGCCGATCGGCAACTTCCTGTTCGCCGGCCCCACCGGCGTCGGCAAGACGGAGGTGACCAAGCAGCTCGCGATGCAGCTCGGCATCGAACTGGTGCGCTTCGACATGTCCGAGTACATGGAAGCGCATTCGGTAAGCCGCCTGATCGGCGCGCCCCCGGGCTATGTCGGGTTCGACCAGGGCGGCCTGCTGACCGAGAAGATCGTCAAGACACCGCACTGCGTGCTGCTGCTCGATGAAATCGAGAAGGCGCATCCGGACATCTTCAACATCCTGTTGCAGGTCATGGATCGCGGCATGCTGACGGACACCAACGGTCGCGAGGCGAATTTCCGCAACGTGATCCTGGTCATGACGACCAACGCGGGCGCTTCGCAGGCATCGCGGCGTTCGATCGGCTTCACCAAGCAGGACCACGCATCGGACGCGATGGAAGTGATTCGTCGCAGCTTTTCGCCGGAGTTCCGCAACCGGCTCGACGCGGTGGTGCAGTTCCAGCCGCTCGGGATGGACCACATCCTGCGCGTGGTGGACAAGTTCATCATCGAACTCGAGGCGCAGCTGCACGAGAAGAACGTGACGATCTCGGCGACCCCGGAAGCGCGCGACTGGCTCGCGAAGCACGGCTTCGACCCGCAGATGGGTGCGCGTCCGATGGCGCGGATCATCCAGGAGAACATCAAGCGTCCGCTGGCGGACGAACTGCTGTTCGGCAAGCTGGTCAATGGCGGCCGCGTCGCGGTGGACGTGCGGGAAGACAAGCTGGTGGTGGACGCTCAGGCCGAGCCGGAGCGACTGTTGCCGGCGACCGTCGAGACCTGATCGCAGTCGTGGAACGCAAAAGGCGGCCTTCGGGCCGCCTTTTTCTTTGCTGCATCCCGCCGCTATTACTTCATGCGGTAGGTAATGCGGCCCTTGGTGAGGTCGTAGGGCGTCATTTCGACCTTGACCCGGTCGCCGGTGAGGATGCGGATGTAGTTCTTCCGCATGCGACCGGAGATGTGGGCGATGATCTCGTGGCCGTTTTCGAGGCGAACGCGGAACATCGTGTTCGGAAGGGTCTCCGACACGGTGCCTTCGAATTCGATCACGTCATCTTTTGCCATGGTTTCCTGGTGGGTCACTGGAGTCCGGAGCGGGCTCGATAAGCCGCGGATTGTGCCACGCGGGCACGACCGGGTGCAAAAGCACCGGGTCGCGGCCTACCGCGCCAACGCGGCGGAGTCCAGTTCGCCGAACGCCGCCGTCCACGAGCCGGGCGGCGCCGGCGCGTCCACCAGCGCTGCCATCGCTTCCAGGAAGCGCGCTCGCGGCCACAGCTGCGCACCGAGCGACACCAGGTGCGGGTTCTCGACCTGCGCGTCGATCAGTGGCCAGCCCCAGTGATGCAGCCTGTGGGCGAGGCCTGCCAGCGCGACCTTCGAGCCGTCGGGCCTGCGGCTGAACATGCTTTCGCCGAAGAACATCCGCCCGATGGCGACGCCGTAGACGCCCCCGATGAGTTCGTCGCCATCCCAGGTCTCAACCGAATGCGCATGGCCTTCGGCGTGCAGCCGCACGTAGGCGCTTTCCATCGCCGGCGTGATCCACGTGCCCCGCTGCCCCGGCCGAGGTATCAGTGCGCAGGCGGCGACCACCGAGTCGAATGCGGTATCGGCACGTACCGTCCAGGGACTGGATTTCAGGCTCCGGCGGAATCGCCGCGAGGTCGCGACGTTGTCGGTTCGGAACACCGTGCGCGGGTCGGGCGACCACCACAACGGCGGCTGTCCTTCGGAGAACCAGGGAAAGATGCCGTGCCCGTACGCGTTCAGAAGGCGCACCGGCTCGAGGTCGCCTCCGATCGCGAGGAGTCCGTCGGGCTCGCGCAGCGCATCGGCGGGGTCCGGGAACGGTGAATCCGGTGCGTCACCGAGGACGGGAACGTTCAGGCCGCTCACGACGGATCCCGCCGGAACGGGCTGCTTCCCTCGAGGCTTCGTGCGTACGATGCGATCGCCGCGCGCTCTTCAGCGCACCACGGGGCGAGCGCGTCGCGAAATGCGGGCTCGGCGATCCAATGCCGGCTCCGGACCAGCGCGGGCAGGAAGCCGCGCGCGAGCTTGTGCTCGCCCTGCGCACCGGGCTCGAAACGGTGCAGTCCTTCGCGCAGGCAGTAGTCGATACCCTGGTAGTAGCAGGCCTCGAAATGCAGGCCGGGGTGTTGCTCGACACTGCCCCAGTAGCGCCCGTAAAGCGTGTCGCTACCGCGCAGGCATAGCGCCCCGGCCACCGGGCGGCCGTCGCGCTCGGCGAGCACGATCACCAGCGCCCTCGGCATTGCGCGCGCGAGGTGTTGCAGGAACGGCATCGTGATCGCGGGGCGGTTCCCGTATTCGGAGAACGTCTGCAGGTAGAAGCGGTGCATCGCCGCGAGATCGGCCTGGCTCGCCTCGTCGCCATGCACGACGCGGAAGGCGATCCCCGCGCGCGCGACCTTCGCCCGTTCCTGCCGGATGTTCTTCCGGTGCTTGTGGTCCATGGCGCCGAGGAAGGCGTCGAAGTCCCGCCAGCCAGCGGTGTTTTCCCAGTGGTACTGGACGTCGATTCGCTCGAGCCAGCCATCGTCGAATGCGGCGACGTCCTGATCGTCGTGGAAGTTGACGTGCACCGACGAGAACCCGTCGTCGCAGGCGCATCGCAGCGTTTCGACGAGCGCTCGTCGCGCCGCCGCGTCCCGCGCGAGCAGGCGCGGGCCGGTCACCGGCGAGTAAGGCACCCCGCACAGCAGTTTGGGGAAATAGTCGAGCCCGTAACGCGAGTACGCGTGCGCCCACGCGTGGTCGAACACGAACTCGCCGTGCGAGTTGGTCTTGGCATAGACGGGGGCGGCGGCGACCAGGGTGTCGCCGTCCCACAGCGTCAGGTGGCGCGGCGTCCAGCCGAGCTCGGGCAACACGCAGCCCGTCGCTTCCAGCCCGGCCAGGAAGGTGTGGCGCACGAACGGGTTATCGGAACCGGCGAGCGAATCCCACGTCGCCGCCTCCACCTCGTCGAGAGCCTCCAGCCAGCGAGTGCGCAGCGCCATTTCGATGCGGGCGCGCCCGACTCAGCCGGCCTTGTCGAGGTAGCGCTCGGCATCGAGCGCCGCCATGCAGCCCGAACCGGCGGACGTGATCGCCTGGCGGTAATGCTGGTCGGCTACGTCGCCCGCGGCGAAGACGCCGGGAATCGACGTCGCCGTCGCGTTTCCCTCGATGCCCGACTGCACAGTGACGTAACCGTTGCGCATCGCCAGCTGGCCTTCGAAGAGCGCAGTGTTCGGCGTGTGGCCGATCGCGACGAAGAAGCCATGCACGGGGATCTCGCGCGTGCTGCCGTCGAGCACGGAACGCACGCGTAGCCCGGTAACGCCAGCATCGTTGCCGAGCACTTCGTCGACCGTGTGGTGCCATACCGGTTCGATGCTGCCGGCCTGGATCTTCGCCTGCAGCTTGTCCTGCATGATCTTCTCGGCGCGCAGCGTGTCCCGGCGGTGCACGAGGTAGACCTTGCGCGCGATGTTCGCGAGGTAGAGCGCTTCCTCGACCGCCGTGTTTCCGCCGCCGACGACCGCGACGTCCTGGTCCTTGTAGAAGAACCCGTCGCACGTCGCGCAGGCCGAGACGCCGCGTCCCTTGTAGGCCTCTTCGGACGGAAGCCCGAGATACTTCGCCGTAGCGCCGGTCGCCACGATCAGGCCGTCGCAGGTGTATTCGCCGCTGTCGCCAACCAGACGGAACGGCCGTGACGAAAGGTCGGCCGTGTGTATGTGGTCGAACAGCACTTCGGTGTTGAAGCGCTCCGCGTGCGCCTGCATGCGAGCCATGAGGTCGGGGCCCAACAACCCGTGCGGGTCGCCCGGCCAGTTGTCGACTTCCGTGGTCGTCATGAGCTGGCCGCCCATCTGGAGCCCGGTAATGACGACAGGCTTCAAGTTGGCGCGTGCCGCGTAAACGGCGGCGCTCCAGCCGGCGGGGCCGGAGCCCAGGATGATCAGGCGCGAATGCTTTGAGAGGGTCATGGATATAATGGCGCGCTGTGTGATGCGTGCATTTCTACACGCGGAACGGTGCACCGCAGCGGGCATCATTCCGCTGTTGCGGCCGCACGACAGGAAGCGCCATAGCTTGGCGGTCGCATGACGGCAGCACAAGGCGCGGTGGCGAAACGCCGCGACCCACCCCCGCAGACAAGCGCGCCGTTCCGTCGGCGTGCGCCACGGAGACAGCAATGCGCATCGGTGTACCGAAGGAAACCAAGACCCTCGAAGGGCGCGTCGCGCTCGTGCCGGCCGCCGCCGGCGACCTGGTCAAGCGTGGCCACGAGGTGTGGCTCGAGCAGGGCGCGGGCCTCAAGAGCGGTTTCAGGGACGAGGAGTACACCCGCCTGGGCGTGCACATCGCGCCGGACGCGGCCGCGCTGTACGAGAAGGGCGAAATGATCGTCAAGGTCAAGGAGCCGATTGCCGGCGACCTGGCGCTCCTGCGCAAGGACCACCTGTTGTTCTGCTACCTGCACCTGGCGGCCGAACCGACGCTCACCAGGCAGCTGCTGGATATCGGCCTCACCGGCGTCGCCTTCGAAACCGTCGAGCTGCCGAACGGCGACCTGCCACTGCTGGCGCCGATGTCAGTGATCGCGGGCAAGATCGGCGTGCAGGTGGGCACCCACCTCCTGCACCAACCGATGGGTGGCAAAGGAAAGCTGCTGGGCGGGCTCTCGGCCACCGAGCGCGGCAAGGTGGTGGTGTTCGGCGCGGGTCGGGCGGGCGGCGCATCGGCGGCCCTCGCAGCCGCGGGCGGCGCGAACGTCACCGTCTTCGAAATGCGCGAAGACCGCATGGACGAGATGATGCGACTGGGCAACAACGTCACCGCGCTGTATCCGTACCACGATGTCGTCGCGCGTGAAGTCGCTTCTGCCGACCTCGTGATCGGTGCGGTGCTCGTGACCGGCGCCAAGGCGCCACACGTGATGACGCGCGAGATGTTGAAGGGCATGGAGGACGGCTCGGTGGTCGTCGACATCGCGATCGACCAGGGCGGCTGCTTCGAGACCTCGCGCCCGACCACCTGGAAGGAGCCGACGTACGTGGAGGAGGGCGTGACCCACTTCTGCGTCACCAACATGCCGGGCGCCGTGCCGCAGACGTCGTCGCAGGCGATCTGCGCCGCCATCCTGCCGTGGGTCAACAAGCTCGCCTCCGGCAACTGGCGCGACAACGCTGCGCTCGTGCGTGGCATCAATGTCGAGGGTGGCCGGATCATCCATCCGGCGCTGCAGGGCATGGCGCTCTGACCGCCTGAGGCTACGTTCCGCGGAACGGGTCGCGATTTGACGCCATAAGGAAACCGGCGCTCGCGTAATGCGGCGCCGGTTTTCACGTATATTCAACAACTAAGACGCACCAGCTGAGGCGAACTCTCACGTGGCGCAGGCCCCAGCCGCTACCCGCAAGAAGGCCGCGACGGCCCCCCGCGCACCGCGCGCACCGGCCTCGCCGCGACGTCAGCGCATGGCGCGCGACATCGCGATGATCTTCATCGCCCCGGCGCTCCTGTATCTGGTCGCCACGCTCTTCACCTATTCGCCCCAGGACCCCGGCTGGACCAGCTCGGGTGCCGTTACCGCGCCGATCCACAACCTTGGCGGGACCGTCGGCGCAGTGATCGCCGACATCCTCTTCAACCTTTTCGGCTTCACCGCGTATCTGCTGCCCCTGATCCTCGGTGCAGTCGCGTGGATCGCCCTCTTCCAGAAAGAGGCGGATGCCGAGTCGACCGACCTGACACCCGCGCTGCGGCTCGTGGGCCTCGTGGCATTCCTGATCGCGATGACCGGCCTGCTGCACCTGCGGCTGGGCGGAGGCGAGGTCGATCCCACGCGCGCCGGAGGAATCCTGGGCCGGCTCGTGGGCCGGTCGCTCGGTCGCGGCCTCGGGCAGCTCGGCGGCAACCTGCTCCTGCTGGCGCTCCTTCTGACGTCGGTGACGCTGGCGACGGGCCTCTCATGGCTGGGTGTCATGGATCGCGTCGGCGCGCTCGTGATGAGCGCCGGACCGCTGGCGTCGCGACTGTTCCGTCGGAGTGCCAAGCAGGCGGGGGAGTGGAACGAAGTACGCGTGCTTCGCGAGGAGCGCGAGCAAGTGCGCCGCGTCGACACCGAAAAGCGCGAGAAGCGTGCGCCAGTCAGGATCGAGCCGCCGCCGGCGCCGGTGGTCGAGAAGAGCGAGCGCGCGAAGCGCGAACAGCAGATCCCGCTGTTCCACGTGCCCGACGGCACCGGCATCCCGCCGTTGGCGCTGCTCGACGACCCGAAGCCGCAGCCGAAGGGATACGACCCGGACACGCTGGAGACGCTCTCGCGGCAGATCGAATTTAAGCTCAAGGACTTCCGCATCGACGCCCACGTGGTGGGGGCGTACCCGGGCCCGGTCATCACGCGGTTCGAGATCGAGCCGGCGCCGGGTATCAAAGTCAGCCAGATTTCCAGTCTGGACAAGGACATAGCGCGCGGACTTTCAGTGAAGTCTGTGCGCGTGGTCGACGTCATCCCGGGCAAGTCGGTGGTCGGCCTGGAGATCCCGAACGTCAACCGGGAGATGATCTACCTCTCCGAGTTGCTGCGCTCGAAGGAGTACGACAAGTCGGCGAGCCCGCTCACGCTGGCGCTCGGCAAGGACATCGCCGGGCGGCCGACGGTGGCCGACCTGGCGCGGATGCCGCACCTCCTGGTCGCGGGCACCACGGGCTCGGGCAAGTCGGTGGCCGTCAACGCGATGGTGCTGTCGTTGCTCTACAAGGCGTCGGCCAAGGACGTGCGCCTGCTGATGATCGACCCGAAGATGCTGGAGCTCAGCGTCTACCAGGGGATCCCGCACCTGCTGGCGCCGGTGGTCACCGACATGAAGGAGGCGGCCAACGGCCTGCGCTGGTGCGTCGCGGAGATGGAGCGGCGCTACAAGCTGATGTCGGCCGTCGGCGTGCGAAACCTGGGCGGCTTCAACAAGAAGGTGACCGACGCGATCAACGCCGGCCAGCCGATGATGGATCCGCTGTTCCGCCCGAACGCCGAGGCCGGCGAGGTGCCGCGCCAGCTCGAGCCGCTGCCGCACATCGTCATCTTCATCGACGAATTCGCCGACATGATGATGATCGTCGGCAAGAAGGTGGAGGAGCTCATCGCCCGCCTTGCGCAGAAGTCACGCGCGGCCGGCATGCACCTGATCCTGGCCACGCAGCGGCCCTCGGTGGACGTCATCACCGGCCTGATCAAAGCCAACATCCCGACGCGCATCGCGTTCCAGGTGTCGAGCAAGATCGACTCGCGCACGATCCTGGACCAGTCCGGCGCCGAAACGCTGCTCGGCCATGGCGACATGCTCTACATGCCTCCGGGTACGTCGATGCCGGAGCGCGTGCACGGCGCGTTCGTGTCCGACGAGGAAGTGCATCGCGTCGTCGAGCATCTCAAGCAGATCGGCGGGCCGCCCGACTATGTCGACGGCGTGCTTGAAGAGGTGCAGACGATGGGCGACGGCGTGGTGGTCGGCCCTACCGGGCTTCCCGAGACCAGCGGCGGCGGCGACGAGTCCGATCCGCTGTACGACGAGGCCGTGCGCATCGTGACCGAGAGCCGGCGTGCGTCGATTTCCGGGGTGCAACGTCGCCTGAAGATCGGCTACAACCGGGCCGCGCGCCTGATCGAGGCGATGGAAGCGGCCGGTGTGGTGACGCCTCCCGAGCACAATGGTGATCGTTCGGTACTGGCGCCGCCGCCGCCGAAGCACTGAGGCCGTCGCCAGGCTGAAGCCCCGGGTCGGCGATCGGCCTCGACTCGCGCCCTGTTCATGTTGCGCCGCACAGACTCTCGGCCATCTTTGATGGAGATCGACATGCGCCCGATCACGACTCTCGCCGTCACCGGATTGCTGCTGTTCGCCGGGGTTGCCTCGGCTGCCGCGCGCGACCAGCTCAACGGCTTTACCAAGGGCCTGAAAACGCTCGACGGCAATTTCAGCCAGCAGGTGTTCGACACCAAGGGCAAGCTCAAGGAAACCAGCAGCGGACGCGTGGTGTTGTCGGCCCCGAAGCTGTTCCGCTGGGAATACGTCAAGCCTTATCCGCAGCAGATCGTCGCGGACGGCAAGACCGTCTGGATCTACGAGCCCGACCTGCAGCAGGTCACCAAGCGCCCGCAGGGCGCCGAGGAGCGCAGCAGCCCGCTTGCCGCGCTCACCGACCCGAAGAAGCTGGACGCCCAGTTTGCGGTCCAGGAGGCCGGCACGCAGGGCGGCCTGCAGTGGCTCCTGCTGACGCCGAAGGGCGAAAGCTCCGGCTTCCGCACGGCGAGGCTCGGGTTCGGACCGGGCGGGCTGACGCGGATGCAGGTGGTCGACCAGCTTGGCCAGCGAACCGACATCAGCTTCTCAGGCTGGAAGCGCAACGCGCCCGTCCCGGCCGCGACGTTCCGCTTCGCGGTGCCGAAGGGCGTGGACGTCATCGGCGGCTGACCGCTTGGGTCGCCTGCAACGGAGAGGCGGGCAACCGCCTCTCCGTTGATACTTGGAATTCGCCTTAACCGTTTGGAAAGACACGGATTTCCGTCCGCCCGATATCACGGGCCGTGCACGGATCGCTGCCGAAAGTGGCCTTCACACGACGCGACCGCGTCAGCAAGGCTCCGGCGATGCCCCTGCGCACCACGCTTCTTTCGATCGGCACCTTTTCCGCGCTCGCGGCCACGTCGATGGTCTCCGGCCATCGTGCGCCTTCTGCGGTGCCGGCTGCCGCGCCAGTCGCGGCGAGTGCTTCGAGGCTGGAGCCCGCAGCGAAGGTCGACGACGCGGTGGCCGCTGCGGTCATCGAGAGCATCACCCGCCAGTTCGACACCACCGACGTCGTGGTGCAGCTTGCGCGGGTCAACGTGCGCCCGGCGAGCATCCAGGACCGGCAGGTTACCGGTGAAGGCCGCCTCCGCATCGATGGCGCCGGCGAGTGGATTCCGTTCCACTTCGACGCGATGTACGACACCGCCAGTGCCGAGGTTTCCTATCCGCAGCTCGACCTCGGCGGCGGCGCGTCTGCGCCGGTGCGCGGCGGGTCGCCGATCGCCGCGTCGCTCGATCAGCAGGTCACGCGGGCGATGAAGTCGGAATTCCAGAGCCAGCCGGTGCGCTGGTCGATGCGCGCAATCCGGGCCACCGATCTTGGCCGGTTCACCCGCGTGCAAGGCAGCGGCGTTGCAGACTTCGGCAGCGATGGCAGCTCGCCTGCGCAGGTCGAGGGGCTCTACGACACGATCGCCAAGCGCTGGGTGCGCGTCCACTACGAACTGGGCCCTGCGCCGGCCGGCAGCGCATTCGCCAGCCTGTGACCCGCGCCTGCTAAGGTTCGTGGCGCCTCATCAAACGGACCGCCGTGGCCCGTAGATTCACCCCCGACGTCCGTCAGGACGACCACGATCTCGACGCCATGCGCCCGCTTGCCGAGCGCATGCGTCCGCGCACGCTCGACGAGATGGTCGGGCAGAAACGCCTGTTGCTGCCGGGCTCGGCCCTGCGCCGCGCGGTGGAGTCGGGCCGCGTGCATTCCATGGTGCTTTGGGGCCCGCCGGGTTGCGGAAAGACGACGCTCGCGCTGCTTCTCGCACGCTATGCCGACGCGGACTTTCGCGCGATCTCGGCCGTGCTGTCGGGCTTGCCGGAGGTCCGGCAGGTGCTCGCCGAAGCCGCCGAACGTTTCGCGGCCGGACGTCGAACCGTGCTCTTCGTCGACGAGGTGCATCGCTTCAACAAGGCGCAGCAGGACGCCTTCCTGCCGGCCATCGAGCGCGGAACCATCGTCTTTGTCGGCGCCACCACCGAGAACCCGTCGTTCGAACTGAACTCGGCGCTGCTGTCGCGTTGCCGCGTGCACGTGATGGAATCGGTCGATGCGGACGACCTGGTCGAGGCGCTGCACCGCGCCCTAGCGGACCGCGACCGCGGCCTTGCAAACGAAGGCATTGCAGTCGATGACACGCTCCTTCGACAGATCGCCGCGGCCGCCGACGGCGACGTTCGACGCGCGCTCACGCTGCTCGAGATCGCTTCGGAGCTCGCGGCGGGCGAGGGCGGCCGTATCACCGAGACCACGCTCGTGCAGGTCCTTGCCGACCGAACCCGTCGTTTCGACAAGGGCGGCGAACAGTTCTACGACCAGATATCGGCGCTGCACAAGTGCGTGCGCAGCTCCAACCCGGATGCCGCGCTCTACTGGCTCGCGCGGATGCTCGACGGCGGCGCGGACCCGAACTATCTCGCACGCCGCATAACGCGCATGGCGGTCGAGGACATCGGGCTCGCGGACCCGCGCGCGCTGGAAATGGCGATCGACGCCTGGGAAACCTACGACCGGCTCGGCAGCCCCGAAGGCGACCTTGCGCTGGCGCAGGTCGTGATCTACCTGGCGACGACGGCGAAATCGAACGCGGGCTACGTCGCATGGGGCGAAGCACGCGCCGACGTCCGCGAACACGGGACGCAGCCGGTGCCGATGCACCTGCGAAACGCACCGACGAAACTGATGAAGTCGCTCGGTTATTCGAAGGGCTACCGCTACGATCACGACGCCGACGGTGGCGTAGCGCTCGGGCAGACCGGTTTCCCGGAGGCGATGGGCGAGAAGGTGTACTACCGGCCGGTCGATCGCGGTCTCGAGATCAAGCTGGGTGAAAAGCTTGCCCGGCTGCGGCAGGCACGCGGCACGCGCGGGGGCGCGGCGGACGATTCGACGTAGCGTCGAGCTTCGGCGGCGCGCCCGGCTACGTGCTCACGGCCCGTAGTAACCCCGATACCAGTCCACGAAGTTCGCGACGCCGGTTTCCACGGACGTTTGCGGCTGGTAGCCCGTGTCGCGCACCAATGCGCTGATGTCCGCGTAGGTGTCTGCTACGTCGCCGGGCTGCATGGGCAGCAGGCGACGCTCGCTGCGGCGGCCGAATCCCGCTTCGAGCAGGTCGATGAAATGCATGAGCTCGACCGGCCTATGGCTTCCGATGTTGTACACGCGATACGGAGCAGTCGAGGTGGCTGGAGAGTCGAGCAGCGAAACGTCGTCGGACGGGGCCGGCGGGCGATCTAGCGCACGCACGACTCCTTCGACGATGTCGTCGATATAGGTAAAGTCCCGGCTGTGGCGGCCGTGGTTGAACACGTCGATCGGCTCCCCGGCCATGATCTTCCGCGCGAAGATGATCGGCGACATGTCGGGCCGTCCCCACGGCCCGTACACGGTGAAGAAGCGGAGCCCCGTCGTGGGCAGCGAATAGAGATGGCTGTACGTGTGCGCCATCAGCTCGTTCGCCTTCTTCGTCGCCGCGTACAGGCTCAGCGGATGGTCGACGCTGTGCTCGACCGCGAATGGGAGCTCGCGGTTCGCGCCGTAGACGGAACTGGAGGATGCATAGACGAGATGCTCCACGCCGCCGGAGCGGCAGGCCTCGAGCACGTTGATGAATCCGACGAGGTTGCCGTCGACATAGGCGCGCGGGTTCTGCAGTGAGTAGCGCACGCCCGCCTGCGCGGCCAGGTTGACCACGCGCTGCGGCTTGAAGTCGGCAAACGCGCGCTCCATCGCATCGCGGTTCTCGAGCTTCGCCTCGACGAACGCGAAGCCGTCCCGCGGAATCACCTCCCGCAGGCGATCGCGCTTGAGTTGCGGGTCGTAGTAGTCGTTGACCTCGTCATAGCCGAGCACATCGTCCCCGCGCTCGATCAGGCGCTTGGCGAGGTGGGAGCCGATGAAGCCGGCGGCGCCGGTGACGAGAACGCGCATGCGATTTTCCCGGAAGGTTCGAGTGGCGCCGAGACCCGGTTACAGGACGGCGCCAGCGGCGGTCGGCAGCGATGCCTCGTGCAGTGACTACCCGGCCGCCGCAGGGAACGCCATCGGGGGACTCGGCAGGCGCAATCATGCCTTCTGCCCGTGCGCGCGTCTCGGAGAAATCCGACTGGACTGGCCGGCGCCGGACGACGGTGCCGAGCCCGCGGCCGATCCAAGCTGTGGATCTTCCAAGGAGGACCGGGATGGAACGGACGACAGGTTGGATATTCGCGCTTGCGCTTCTTGCGATCGCGCCCGGTGCGGCGCATGCGCAGACCGTGCAGAAATGCATTGGTCGCGGCGGCTACGCGCGCTACCAGAGCGAGCCGTGCGCGCGCGGCGAGCGGACAGCCGAAACGTGGGACGCGGTGCCGGAGCCGGAGCCCGAGCGCC
>NZ_VTRV01000120.1 GCF_008274655.1 Cognatilysobacter lacus
CGGCATGGTCGCCGTGCGGACTCGCGCAGGCGAAGACCTGGGATCGATGACCGTCGACCAGTTCGCCGCGAGACTGCGGGGCGAGGCCCTCTGAGGCCCCGCTGTCGATTCGGCCCGCCGCCCTGACGGCGGGTCAACTACCTGGAGACTGCAACATCAGTACGCCCGAAAAGCCGAGTCGAAAGAACGCCGAAATCCGAGTTCCCCGTGTCCGAGTGATCGGAAGCGACGGTGAAATGATCGGCGTGCTCACACGCGACGAGGCCCTCACGATGGCCCAGGACGAAGGCCTCGATCTCGTCGAAATCCAGCCGAACGCGGACCCGCCGGTCTGCAAGATCATGGATTTCGGCAAGTTCCGCTTCGAGCAGCAGAAAAAGGCCAACGAGGCCAAGAAGAAGTCGAAGCAGGTCGAGATCAAGGAAATGAAGTTCCGCCCCGTGACCGACGAGGGGGACTACCAGATCAAGCTGCGCAACATGCGCCGCTTCCTGGAAGAAGGCGACAAGATCAAGGTCAACATCCGGTTTCGAGGCCGCGAGATGAGCCACCAGGAGCTGGGTCGCGAGATGGCGAACCGGATCGAGAAGGATCTGGGCGAGGACATCGTGATCGAGTCCCGTCCGCGACTCGAGGGCCGGCAGATGGTGATGATGATCGCGCCGAAGAAGAAGCAGCCGTAACGGTCGCTTAGCTTGGACGGCCCGCCTAGGCGGGCCGTTCGCTTTTGTGGGTCGTGTCGCCGGCGCGGGGGCGGCGGCTCGGGCAGGGTCCCGGACACGCGTTCGCTACAGTCTCGGACCCTGCACCAGCCGCCTTCCCAGGCTCCTACGATGCGTGTCAAAACAGCGGCGCACGGCTGTGCCTTGCTGAAATTTCGAAGGCATCGCGGGTAGGCGCGGTCGAGGGATGTCCGGGACTGTAGCGAACGCGTGTCCCGGACGTCCCTCGACCGGGCCGACCATGCCAGTACGCCTCCCGAACTCCCAACCCACTGATTTGCACGGATTTAACGGGTCGTGCACAATACGCGGCCCCGGTTCGCGCCGGTGGATTCAGGACCCGTCACGGGCGGCTAGCCGCTCCGTAGACCACACGCCGGTATGGGCAGGAAGGAAAGCGTGGCTTTTGCCACCGCCCAGCCAGTCAGAAACTCCGAACGGATATCGATATGCCCAAGATCAAGACCAATCGGGCGGCGGCCAAGCGCTTCCGGAAGACCGCTTCCGGCAAGTACAAGTGCGGCCACGCCAACAAGAGCCACATCCTCACCAAGAAGGCGACCAAGCGGAAGCGCAATCTCCGGCAGACGAACCATGTTCGTGCCGAGGATGCAGGCCGTCTTGACCGCATGCTTCCGTATCTCTGAGGAGGGCTGAACAATGGCACGAGTAAAGCGTGGTGTGATGGCGCGTCGCCGTCACAAGAAAGTCCTCGCCCAGGCGAAGGGTTATTACAATGCGCGTCGCAAGGTTTTCCGCGTCGCGAAGCAGGCGGTCACCAAGGCGCTGCAGTACGCCTATATCGGTCGCAAGCAGAAGAAGCGCCATTTCCGCACCCTGTGGATCGCCCGCATCAACGCGGCGGCCCGTCAGAACGGCATGAGCTACAGCCGCTTCATCAATGGTCTGCTCAAGGCCGGTATCACGCTCGATCGCAAGGTGCTGGCGGACATCGCCGTGCACGATGCGGCAGCGTTTACCACGCTGACCGAGAAGGCGAAGAGCGCGCTCGCGGCGTAAGAAGCATCAGCGATGCCCGCGCCTCGTGCGCGGGCTTTCGTGAAAGCCTCACGCATGGGGAAGGGCGCAAGTCCTTCCCCATGTTCGTTTTTGGGTAGCGAAAACCAGGGTGGCGACGCAGTTTTCGCGCCGACATCGTCGTGAGTTGCGGCTGTGCGCGGGCCCGGGGCTTGAAGTCGCGGGCAGGCGCGGCCGCCGGATCGGAAAGAGCCTCGATGAGCGCGAACCGCGATGAGTGACATCCACGCATTGGCCCAGCAGGCACTCGTCGACATCGGCGAGGCATCCTCGCCCGAGGCGGTCGAGTCGTTGCGCGTGGCGCTGCTCGGCAAGTCCGGCAGCATCACGGGCCAGCTCAAGCAGCTGGGTGCGCTGCCTGCCGACCAGCGCAAGTCGGCGGGCGAAGCGATCAACGCCGCGCGTGACGCAGTGGCCGCTGCGATTCAATCGCGACGCGCCGAACTCGACGGCGCCGCGCTCGAAATGCGCCTGGCGACCGAATCCATCGACGTCACGCTGCCGGGAATCGGCGCGGCGCATGGCGGTGTCCATCCGGTGAGCCGCACGCTGGAGCGCATCGCCGGCATCTTCAGCCGCCTGGGCTACCAGCTGTCGGATGGGCCGGAGATCGAGGACGACTGGCACAACTTCGAAGCGTTGAACTTCCCGCCGCACCATCCCGCGCGCGCGATGCACGACACGTTCTATTTTGGCGACGGCCGCCTGCTGCGCACCCATACCTCGGGCGTGCAGGTGCGTTTCATGCAGCAAAACCAGCCGCCGCTTCGCATGATCGCCGCGGGCAAGGTGTACCGCAGCGACAGCGACCAGACGCACACGCCGATGTTCCATCAGGTCGAGGGCCTGCTGGTCGACGACCGCGCGAGTTTCGCCGACCTCAAGGGAACGCTTGTCGAGTTCGTGCGCGCATTCTTC
Organism: Cognatilysobacter lacus; assembly: GCF_008274655.1. GTDB lineage: Bacteria > Pseudomonadota > Gammaproteobacteria > Xanthomonadales > Xanthomonadaceae > Cognatilysobacter > Cognatilysobacter lacus. The sequence continues at coordinate 2,679 of NZ_VTRV01000120.1, forward strand.
GAAGACGACCTCGAGATGCGCTTCCGCCCCAGCTATTTCCCGTTCACCGAGCCTTCCGCGGAAGTGGACATCGCGTGGAAGCAGCCTGACGGCAGCACGCGCTGGCTCGAGGTTCTCGGCTGCGGCATGGTGCACCCCAACGTGTTGCGGAGCGTGGGCATCGACTCCGAGAAGTACACCGGTTTCGCATTCGGCCTCGGGGTCGAGCGCTTCGCGATGCTGCGCTACGGAGTCGACGATCTGCGCAGCTTTTTCGAGAACGACGTGCGCTTCCTGCGCCAGTTCGCCTGACCAACGCGCCCGCGCCGCATTGCCGCGACTGCAACGGACCGATTGCCCATGAAGTTTTCCGAAAACTGGCTCAGGCAGCACGTGCCGACCCGGGCGACGCGCGATGAACTCGTGGCGACGCTCACCGCGATCGGCCTCGAGGTCGAGTCCGTCAGCCCGATCGGCGAGGCACTCGACGGCGTCGTCGTCGCGCGCATCGTTGCGGCGCAGCGACATCCGGAAGCCGACCGGCTGCAGGTTTGCAGCGTCGACATCGGCACGGGTGAACCGGTGCAGATCGTCTGCGGTGCGCCGAATGCCCGTGTAGGTCTCTGCGCACCTCTCGCGATGGTCGGCAGCACGCTGCCGGGCGGCGTCGCGATCACGGCTGCGAAGCTTCGCGGCGTCGAGTCGAACGGAATGCTTTGCTCCGCCAAGGAGCTGGGTATCGATGCCGACGCGTCGGGCCTTCTGGAGTTGCCGGACGATGCGCCGGTCGGCGCGCCGCTCGCGCAATACCTGGCGCTGCCGGATGCGAGCATCGAGATCAAGCTGACGCCCAATCGCGCCGATTGCTTCGGAGTGCGTGGAATCGCGTACGACGTCGCCGCCGCGACCGGGGCACGCGTGGCGGCGTTCGATATCCGACCCGTGCCGGCCGAAACGTCGGCGGTGCTGCCGGTCGAGCTGCATGCGGGTGCTGCCGCGCCGCGTTATTGCGGCCGCGTCATCGAAGGCGTAGACGCGGCGCGCGCCACGCCGGCGTGGATGGCCGAGCGCCTGCGTCGCAGCGGAATCCGGCCCGTGTCGTTCCTGGTCGACGTCACGCAGTACGTGATGATCGAGCTCGGACAACCGATGCATGCGTTCGATCGGGCTGCGTTGTCGGGCCCCGTCGGCGTGCGCCACGCACGCGCCGGCGAGTCGCTCCCGCTGCTGGACGGAAGCGAAGTCACCCTCGATCCTCAGTTCCTGGTCGTCACCGACGCCGATCGCGCGGTTGCGCTTGCCGGCATCATGGGCGGCAGTGGCACGCGCGTGACCGACGCGACACGCGACGTGTTCCTCGAGTCCGCACATTTCGCGCCCGACGCGATCATCGGGCGCGGCCGCAAGCTGGGCCTGCACACGGATGCTTCGCACCGCTTCGAGCGCGGCGTCGATCCCGCGCTGGCGCGCGAGGCGATCGAATATGCGACGCGCCTGATCGTGGACGTGGCGGGAGGTCGCCCCGGGCCCGTGGTCGAAGCCGCGCTTGGCGACCACCTGCCACGGCAACCGACCATCCGCCTGCGCCGTGCGCGGCTCGCTCGCGTGCTGGGCACCGAGGTCCCGGGCGACGACGTCGAACGCATCCTGCGTGCGCTCGGGTTGGATGTTGAAGCCGACGCCCAGGGATGGTCCGTGACGCCGCCGAGCCGCCGCTTCGACCTCGCGATCGAGGAGGACCTGATCGAGGAAGTCGCACGCATCCACGGCTATGACGCGTTGCCCGCTACGCTTCCCGCAGGCGTGGTGCCCCTGGCGCCATCCAGCGAGACGCACATCGACACCGCCGAGCTGCGCCGCGCGCTGGCCGGCCGCGACTATCTTGAAACGATCAACTACGCGTTCGTCGACGCCGTCTCGCTGGACGCCTGGTCGCTGCAGCACGATGCCGTGGCACTCGCCAACCCGCTCAGCGCCGAACTCGCGGTGATGCGTACGTCGCTGCTGCCCGGTCTCGTCGCCGCGCTCGGACGAAACGCCGCCCGCCAGCAGACGCGCGTGCGGCTGTTCGAAACCGGCAACGTGTTCCATGCCGCGGGCGAGGGCGAAGCGCCGCGACACACGCAGCGCATCGCCGCCGTGGCATGCGGCGCCGCCGCGTCGGAGCAGTGGGGCGTGGCGTCGCGACCGGTCGTGTTCCACGACGTCAAGGCCGACCTTGAAAGCCTTGCCGCGCTGGCGGGCCTCTCGGTCGTCGTCGAAGCGTCCAAACGCGCGTGGGCGCACCCGGGCCGCTCGGCCGACATCATCGCCGGCGGGAAGGTCGTCGGCTGGATCGGACAGTTGCACCCGCGGCTGCAACAGGCATGCGGGCTCGACGTGGACGTCGTTGCGTTCGAGATCGATCTCGACGCCGTGCAGAATCGCGCGGTTCCGCGCGCGCACGGGCTGTCGCGCTATCCGTCGGTGCGTCGCGACCTCGCGTTCGTCGTGCCTGACGCGACAGCTTGGGGCGCCCTGGAAGCATCCATACGCGCGGCCGCCGGCGGCGCCTTGCGCGAGCTCGTTCTGTTCGACGTGTACCGGGGCAAGGGTGTCGAATCGGGATTCAAGAGTGTCGCCATGGGCTTGATCCTGCAGGAAAAAACCCGCACTCTGACCGACCGCGACGTGGACGCTGTCGTCGGCGAAGTCGTCGCTTCGCTGCAGCGCGAGCACGGCGCGACGATCCGCAGCTGAGCCGAGGAATATGTACCGATGACGCTGACCAAGGCCGAGATGGCCGAGCGACTCTTCGACGAAGTCGGGCTCAACAAGCGCGAGGCCAAGGAGTTCGTCGATTCATTCTTCGACGTGCTGCGCCAGGCGCTGGAAGGCGGCCGTCAGGTCAAGCTTTCCGGGTTCGGCAACTTCGATCTGCGTCGCAAGAACCAGCGTCCCGGTCGCAACCCGAAGACCGGTGAGGAGATCCCGATCTCCGCGCGCACGGTCGTGACGTTCCGCCCGGGCCAGAAGCTCAAGGAGCGCGTCGAGGCCTATACCGGGGCCGCGGACCATGCTTGATCCGGGCAGCAACAAGGAACTGCCGCCGATTCCGGCGAAGCGCTACTTCACCATCGGCGAAGTCAGCGAGCTCTGCGACGTCAAGCCGCATGTGCTGCGTTATTGGGAAACCGAATTTCCGACGCTGAACCCCGTGAAGCGCCGCGGCAACCGCCGCTATTACCAGCGCCATGAAGTGTTGATGGTGCGCCAGATCCGCGGCCTGCTGTACGAACAGGGCTACACCATCGGCGGCGCGCGCCTCCGGTTGGAAGGCGGTGACCAGAAGCAGGAGTCGGCACTGAGCTCGCAGATCATTCGCCAGGTGCGGCTGGAACTCGAGGAAGTGCTGCAGCTGCTGAGGCGTTGAGCAGTCGGCATTCGCGGAGCGCAGCAGGGCGGAGCGCGTTATACTGCGCCCCCGCTCAGGCGGGACCTTTCGGGGTATAGCGCAGCCTGGTAGCGCACCAGTCTGGGGGACTGGTGGTCGTCGGTTCGAATCCGGCTACCCCGACCAATTCGATGCATCGCGACGCCCGGCCACGTGCCGGGCGTCGTCGTTTGCGGTGCCCGCGTCGTCCGGAATGAAGCGTCGACACCAGCGGCGGATGCGCGCGGCGGAGGGCGGCGGCCGCAACGGCGGAACTTGTTCCGCGCATGCCAGTCAGAAGCGGCTGTCGACGCGTTTCAAGGAAGGTCATGCACATCCATCGGTACGTACTCGCGGGCTTGCTTGCCGCTTCTTCGGTCGCCACCGCGCAGTCGCGGCCTGCGGTTTCGTTGCCCGCCGCGGCTACGTCGGCGGAGCCGCCCGCCGTGCTGGAGTCCACGATCGTCCGCGCGCCGGGTCCGGGTTTGTGGCGTGTCACGCGCGGCGAGAACACGCTGTGGGTCTTCGGCCGCGTCTCGCCGCTGCCGGCCGGCATGGTCTGGAACCCGGCGCGCATCCGCTCGATCGTCGCATCGGCCGACGCCGTGATAGCCGAGCCGTCCGTGATGGTCGGCGCCGACATGGGCTTCTTCGCCAAGCTCGCGCTGCTGCCTTCGCTGATCGGTGTGCGCGACCTGCCGGACAACCGCAGCCTGCGCGAGGTGCTGCCGCCCGCCAGCTACGCGCGCTGGGCGCGATTGAAGGCGCAACATCGGGGCATCGACGGCAGTTCCGAACACTGGCGGCCCATGTTCGCCGCGAGCGCGATGTACGACCAGGCGCTGCGTGAGCGCGGCCTGTCGCAGAAGAACGTCGTAGGCGCGGAGCTCGGCGACGCGTTGAAGGCCCGCGGCCTCAAGATCACGCCCGCGTCGGCAACCCTCACGATCGCCGAACCCCGCAAGGCGGTGCGCGAGTTCAAGGCGACCCAGCTGGCCGATGTGCGCTGCTTCGACCGCGTGCTCGACCAGGTGGAATACGGCATGGGCACGCTCGCCGAGCGCGCGGACGCGTGGGCCACCGGCGACGTGGCGGCGCTGCGGCGCCTGCAACCTGCAAGCGCGCGCCACGAGTGCGAGGACGCAGTGTTGAGCGGCTCGTTCGGGCAGAAGTACGGCCTGGATACGTTGCAGGCGAAGGCGCGCGCACGGTGGATAGCGGCGGCCGAGGCGAGCCTGTCGAGCCACCACGTGGCGTTGTCGGTACTGCCGATGGACGAAGTGCTCGCCGCCGACGGCGTTGTAGCCGCGTTGGCGGCAAAGGGCTACCTCGTGCAGGCACCTGACGAGCAGCCGTCGAACGCGCCCGCTGCTCCGGTCGCGGCCGCCCCTTCGAGCGCAACCACGGTTCGCTGATTTGAGACGTCGACGACCCGGCGGTCGTTCGACCTTGCGGGCGCGTCGGTGCGCGCGCCCGCCGCCGCGATCCGAACGCTAGAGCGCCGCCGCGCGTGGCGGCGAAAGCAGCTCGGGCCAACGCGCGAGCAACGCGGCGCGAATGCCCGCGGAGTCGAGGCCGGCTTCGCAGAGCAGCTGTTCGCGGCTCGCGTGGTGCTGGAACGCGTCGGGCAGGCCGAGATGCAGCGTAGGCGTAACGATGCCTTCCGCCGCGAGCAACTCGGCGACGCCCGAGCCCGCGCCGCCTGCCACGACGTTGTCCTCGAGCGTCACGAACGCTTCGTGCGTGCGCGCGAGCTGGAGGATGAGTTCGCGATCGAGCGGCTTCACGAAACGCATGTTGACGACCGTGAGGCCGAGCTCCGCGCCCACCGCTTCCGCGGCGGGAACGATTGCGCCGAACGCGAGCAGCGCGGCGCGTGAGCCGCGATGCCGGATCTCGCCGCGGCCGATCGGCAGGGTGTCGAGAGTCGGTTCGATCGCAACGCCCGGTCCCGTGCCGCGCGGATAACGCACCGCGGCGGGGCCTTCGAAGTAGTGTCCGGTCGACAGCATCTTGCGGCATTCGTCCTCGTCGGACGGCGCCATGACGACCATGTTGGGGACGCAGCGCAGGAAGGAGAGATCCAGGTTGCCCGCATGCGTCGCGCCGTCGGGGCCGACCACGCCGCCGCGATCGATAGCGAACAGCACGTCGAGGTTCTGGATCGCGACGTCGTGAACCAGCTGGTCGTAGCCCCGCTGCAGGAAGGTCGAGTAGATCGCCACGACAGGCTTCGCGCCCTCGCACGCCATGCCGGCGGCGAGCGTCACCGCGTGCTGCTCGGCGATCGCGACGTCGAAATACCGGTCCGGATATTCCTTGCTGAAACGCACGAGGCCGGAGCCTTCGCGCATCGCTGGCGTGATGCCCATGACGCGCGGATCGGCGGCCGCCATGTCGCACAGCCAGTCGCCGAACACGTCCGTATAGCTGATCTTCCGGGCGCCGGTCTTGGCGACCATGCCCTTCGCCGGATCGAACGGCGACACGGCGTGGTAGCCGATCTGGTCGCC
>NZ_VTRV01000121.1 GCF_008274655.1 Cognatilysobacter lacus
CCTGCTCGGCTGGGCGGCCGGCCGGTCGCTCGACCTCGGCGGCGACCTGCGCAAGTTCATGCCGGCGCCGCGCACGCCCGCGCAGCACCTGTTGATGGACGAGCTGGGCGAGGGTCCCGGCGCACGGCTGTTGCTGCTGTCGATCGAAGGCGCCGACGCGGCCACGCTCGCCGCACAGTCGCGCGCGCTTGCGACGAAGCTGCGCACCACGCCGGGGATCGCACTTGCCGCCAACGGCGACGCCGATCTGTCGGCGATTCCGGAGCGCCTGCGCCCGTACCGCTACCTGCTTTCGGACGGCCCGTCGGCCGGCGGCCTCGGCAGCGCCGCGCTCGCCGACCAGCTGCAGCAACGCGTCGCCGACCTCGGCTCGCCGATGGCGTCGGTGATCGAGCCGGTGATCGAACGCGATCCGACGCTGGAAATGCTCAAGCTCGCCGAGCGCTGGCAGCCCGCCGCGTCGCCGCAGAAGATCGAAGGCGTCTGGTTCACGCGCGATGGCCGCCGCGCGCTGCTCGCGGTCCAGACCGGCGCGGCCGGGTTCGACCCCAAAGGGCAGGAAACCGCGCTCGCGTCGATTCGCACGGCGTTCGACGCGGTGCGCGCGAAGTCCCCGACCAGGCTCGTGCTCACCGGCCCCGGCGCGTTCGCGGTGGAAGTCGCCGGGCGCACGCAGCACGAGGCCGGCCTGATCGGCATGGTCGACTCGATCTGCTTCGTGCTGTTGCTGTGGGTCGCGTATCGCTCGTGGAAGGCGCCGTTGCTGGGCGGCCTGCCATTGGCGACCGCGGGCCTCACCGGGCTTGCCGCGGTCGCGTTCTGCTTCGACGGCGTGCACGGCATCACCGTCGCCTTCGGCTTCACGCTGATTGGCGTCGCGCAGGACTATCCGATCCACCTGTTCAGCCACCAGCGTCCGGGCGTGTCGCCGTGGGCCAGTGCGAAGGCGTTGTGGCCGACGCTCGGCACCGGCGTCGCATCGACGTGCATTGCGTACATGACGTTCCTGGTCTCCGGCGTCGAAGGGCTGCGCCAGCTCGCGGTGTTCACCGTGGTCGGGCTCGGCAGCGCCGCGCTGGCCGCGCGCTTCCTGTTGCCCGCGCTGATCGACCCCGCACCGCACGACCTCGCCGATTCGCCGCGGCTGCGCAGGTGGTGGGCACGCATCGAACGCTGGCCACGGCTCGGCGTCGTGCCGGGGCTGCTGCTCGCCGGCCTGCTGCTCGCCGCGCTCGCGTTCGCGCCCGGTGCGTTCTGGCAGAACGATCTGTCGAAATTGACGCCCATTCCGGCGGATGCGTTGGCCCGCGATTCGGCGCTGCGCAGCGAGCTCGGCGCGCCCGACGTGCGCTACCTCGTCACGGTCGACGCGCGCGACGTGGAGTCGGCGCTGCAGGCGAGCGAGCGGCTGATTCCGGCGCTCGACGACTTGCGTGCCAAGGGCGCGATCGCCGGCTACGACCTCGCGGCGCGTTACGTGCCCAGCGCCGCGACGCAACGCGCCCGCCAGTCGCGACTGCCGACGGCCGACGTGCTGCGCCACGACCTCGACGCCGCGGTAGCCGCCAGCCCGTTCCTGCCTGATGCCTTCGAAGGTTTCATCGAGGATGTCGCGACTGCGCGCACCGCGAAACCGCTGACGCCGCGCGACCTCGCCGGAACGCCGTTGGCCAGCGGCGTCGAGGGCCTGTTGTTGCCGCGGGCCGACGGCGCGACCGCGCTGGTCACGCTGACCGGACTCACCGATCCGGCGGTCGTTGCGCACGCGTTGCAGGGCAGCGGCGCGCAACTGATGGATCTCAAGGAAGCATCGGAATCGCTGGTCGCGGCCTACCGCGGCCGCGTGCTTTGGGCACTCGCGCTTGCCGGGGTGTTGCTCATCGCCACCGTCTTCGTTGCGCTGCGTTCGCCACGGCGCGTCATGCGCGTGCTGGCACCGATGGCGCTGACCACGCTGCTCATTCTCGCGGTGCTCCGCCTCGCGGGCGTCGAACTCAACCTGTTCCACCTGGTCGCGCTCATCCTTGCCGCAGGCCTGGGCCTGGACTACGCGCTGTTCTTCGACCACGCCGGCGACGATCCCGAAGAACAGGTGCGCGCGCTACACGCGATCATCGTCTGCTCGCTGACCACGCTGATCGTGTTCCTGCTGCTCGGCCTGTCGTCGATCCCGGTATTGCGCGCGATCGGCCTGCCGGTGGCGCTCGGCGTGGCGGCCAACTTCGTGCTGGCGCTGCTGATCGTGCGCCATGACAGCGCGCCGGTGTCGGCGGCGGCTGCGGAGACGCCGGTTTGACCGGATCGCGCGTGCTCGATGCGCCCGGCCTGCCGCAGTCGCGCGAGGCAATTGCGCAACTGGTGCCGCACCAGGGGCGGATGTGCCTGTGGCAGCGCGTGGTGGACGCCGACGCGCGCTGCATCCGCCTGCAGGCGTTCGACCAGGGCGATCGCGACCATCCGTTGCGCGCCGGCGACCGCCTGCACGCGGTGGCGCTATGCGAATACGGCGCGCAGGCGATGGCCGTGCACGGTGGACTGCGCGCGGCGCAGTCGGGCGGCTGCGCCAAACCGGGCCTGCTGGTGGCGCTACGCGGCGTCGTGCTGCATCGTGATCGCATCGATGACCTCGACGGCGCGATCGAAGGCGACGCAGAGGTACTGGTCGAGAGTGATGCGGGCTGGCAGTACGCGTTCGTGATCCGACACGCCGGCGCGACCATCGCCGAAGGCCGCGCCGCGGTGATCCACCCGGCCTGACGCAGGCGCTACAGCGACGCGATCTCCGCGTCCTGAAGATTGATGCGCGCATTCTTGCGCCGCGTGAGTTCCTCGTCCGCGCGCTCGAACACGGCGAGCGGGCTCTCCGTCGCGCTGCCGCTGGTCGCTGCTGCGGCGACCGCGTGGACGCCGAGCGCCGATGCCGTGGCGTCGGCCAGCTGTTCGATCTGCCGCAGCCGTTCCGCCGGCACCTCGCCCTCGAGGGTGAGCACGAACTCCTGCGCGCCACTGACGCGGTTGAGCGACTCGCCCGGCTGCAGAATCCGCTCGAGCGCGTGTTCGCACTGTTGCAGCGCGTTCTCGACGATGCGGTGGCCGCGCTGTTGCACCACTGCGGCGTAGGACTGGATCTCGACGATGACCAGCGAATAGCACGCAGCCGTCGACGCGGCCTCCGGCGGCGTGTCCAACGCCACTTCGCGCCGCGCATCGAGCAGTTGCCGCCTCGATTCCAGCAGGTTCATCGTGATCCGGGCCAGCGATGCCAGCGCCTCGCGCTGCGCGTCGTCGAGCTGGCGCGGCGCGCGGTCCATCACGCAGACCGTCCCCACGGCCGTGCCGTTGGGCGTCACCAGCGGCATGCCCGCGTAGAAGCGAAGGCCGGTGCTGCCGGTGACCAGGGGATTGTCGGCGAAGCGTTCGTCCGCCGCGGTGTCCGGCACTTCGAACAGGAGTTCGGGTTCGCGCACGGCGTGGTCGCAGAAGGCGATGTCGCGCGAGGTCTGCTCCGTCGCCAGGCCGATGCGCGCCTTGAACCACTGGCGGTCGCGGTCGACCAGCGAAATCGAGGCGATCGGCGCGTCGCACAGCCGCGAGGCGAGCCGGACGATGTCGTCGTAGGCCGCTTCGGGCAGGCTGTCGACGATGCGGTATGTGTCGAGATCGCGCTGGCGCTGATGTTCGGACATGGCGTCATCGTCGGGGCGGGGGATCCGTATTCTCGCTGCTTCCACCGGCATCTCAAATGGGGGGATTACCCCCGGCCTCGCATCCGGGGCGAGCAGGCTAGCCCGGCCGCGGCCGCACCTGCGCGACAATGCGGTCCGACCAGATGGAGCAGGCGCATGACCCGACGGGCACTCGTCACCGGTGGCAGCGGCGATCTCGGTGGCGCGATCGCGCGGCGCCTGGGCGCGCAGGGGGTGCATGTGATCGTGCATGCCAACGGCCGGCGGGAACGCGCGCAGGCAGTGGCCGACGCGATCATCGCCGGTGGCGGCTCGGCCGAAGCGATCGCGTTCGATGTCGCCGATGCATCGGCGAGCGATGCGGCGATCGCGCGCATCCTCGAAGCCGGGCCCGTGCAGATCGTCGTCAACAACGCCGGCATCCACGACGACGCGCCGATGGCAGGCATGGGCCGCGAGCAATGGACACGCGTCATCGACGTGTCGCTGAACGGCTTCTTCAACGTGACGCAACCGCTTCTGTTGCCGATGGCGCGCGGTCGCTGGGGACGGATCGTCAGCATCTCGTCGGTGGCGGCCGTGACGGGCAACCGCGGGCAGGCCAACTACGCGGCCGCCAAGGCGGCGCTGCACGGTGCGTCGAAGTCGCTGGCGCGGGAGATGGCCAGCCGCGGCATTACGGTAAACGTGGTGGCGCCCGGCGTGATCGAAGGTTCGATGGCGAAAGACGCGTTTCCCGCCGAGACCATCAAGCAGATCGTGCCGGCCGGGCGTGCCGGCACGCCGGATGAAGTCGCGGCTCTGGTGGCGTTTCTTTGCGGTGACGATGCGGGCTATGTGAACGGGCAGGTGATCGGCGTGAACGGCGGCATGGCGTAGCGCCTGTTACACCGGTACCCGGGTCGGCCATTCGCCGATCGTGGAGATGCCCCGTGTTCCGACGTGCCCTCGCAACCGCCGTGCTCGCACTCGCCTTCAACGGCCCGTTGCAGGCGACGCCCGCCTTCAATGCCAACGAGCGCAATCCACCGCCCTCGGTGGCGCTGTCAACGTTCGACCGCTACGAACTCGCGCCGCTCGTGCTCGCCGACGGGCTGGCCGCGTACAAAGCCAACGTCATCGCCCAGCGTTACCTGCAGGTGGACCTCGAGGAACGCATCCGCAAGCTTGTCGACGCCCGCAACGCGAAGGCCGCGGGCGAAACGTCGCGCACGCTGCTGCTCACGCCCGAGATCGCCGACGTGCGTTTCATCACCGGCGGCAAGCGGCTGCTGTTCGGCGGCTTCGGCGGCAAGTCCTGGGCGGTGCTGAAGCTGCACCTCGTGGACAAGGCGAGCGGCGAAGTCATCGCCGAGCCGCACTTCGAGCAGCGCGCGTACGGCATCTTCGCCGGCTACAGCCTCGGCGCAGCGGACAAGCTCATGCTCGCGCGGTTGGCCGACATGGCGGCGTCCTACCTCGACGCCAATGTCGAGACGCCCGTCGGCGCCCCGGTGGCGACCGCCGCGCGCGCGATGGACTGACGATGCACGCCGGGTTCATCGCGCCCGCCGAAGATGGCCACATCCCGATGGAGCCCGCCATGAAGCTGCGACTGCTGATTCCCGTTGCCCTTGCCGTCGCGCTCGCCGGCTGCGCCAGCGCGTCGCGCGTGATGATCTCCGACCCGCGGCCGCCGATCGCGGTCGAGATGGTGCGCGTCTATCTGCAGCCGCCGACGTCGCGCTATGTCGAAATCGCGCTGCTCGACGCGACCACCGGCGAATTCACCTACGGCGCGCAGAACCGAAACGACGCGCTGATGCTCAAGCTGCGCACCGAAGCGGCGAAACTGGGCGCCAACGGCGTGCTGATCCAGAACCGTGGGCAGGTACCGTCTGCCGGTGGCGTCGGGATCGGCGTGGGTGGCGGCGGCAGCCACATCGGCGGCGGACTCAGCGTGGGCATCAGCCCGCCCAAGGAACGCGCCAGCGCGGTGGCGATCTGGGTCGCGGAGGCGCCCGGCCCCTGAGGCCGGGGCGCCTCCGGTACTGCGAAACCCGTCCGGCCAGCGCGCCCGCCCGATGGGGCGCGAAAACAGGGGCCGACGCGTCGAAGCTAAGCGGTCAGCGAATCCTCGACCGGCTCGGCGTACCAGGCCGCGCCGAGCAGCGCGGAGGCCGCCGCGGTTCGACCTGCAAGCAGCGCTTCCAACGCCGATGCCTCGATCCCGGGGTGGCGATTGCGCGCGTGCGCCAGCAGTTCCGCCGCGAGTTCATGCATCCGTTCGACATCCACACCCACGCGAGCGATGAACGCATCCGGTGCCAGCGTGTCGGTGAGCTGGCGGTTGAGTTCGTGGAACCAGCCGATGCGGTACTGGTCGAGCAGTCGATCGTCCGCGGGCGCGGTGTCGCCGTCGGCCGCGGAATTGCGCTCGCCCCATTCGCGCAGCAGCGCCTGCATGCCGAGGTTGAGCGCGTTCGCCCGCCCGAACAGCGGACGCAAGGCGCCCAGCACCTGCAGCGACGTGAGGTTGCCCGAGAAGAACAGCGGCGCCAGCAGCGACCAGTAATAGGTGTAGTCCCAGATCACCTTGAGCGGCATCACCTGAGCATCGCCGAACAGGCGGTACTGGCCGCGGAACAGCGTCATCGTGTTCTCGTAGAACGAGAAGTAGAGCTGCTGGTACAGCGCGGCCATGCCGTTGACCGGCTGGCCGGCGCGGTCGGCATTGATCATTTCGCAGATGTAGGTGTTGCTGATCGCGATGAAGTCGCTGCCCGGGGAATAGAACGGGTCGAGGAACACGCCGGCCTCGCCAGTGAGCGCCCAGCGGTCGCCGGAGAACACCTGCTTGGCGCCATGCGAGAAATGGCGCAGGAAGCCGAAGTCCTGCAGCGCGTGGCCGGGCTCGTCGAGCGACGCCGCGACCCGCGGCTGGTGCTTGCGCAGCCACGTCATCGCCTTCTCGTGCGTGTTCATCGTGTCCAGCGGATGCAGCGCGCCGTCGCAGACGATGCCGAGCGAATGCTGGTCGGACGACAGCGGGATCAGCCAGAACCAGTAGCCCTCGCCACACATGTGGTTGGTGGAGCGCCAGCGATCCGGCGGTACGCAGCGATCGAGCCACGCGGCATCGTCGCTCCACGTGCGCGGATCGATGTGGCCGGAAACGCGCCACCACGCCGAGTTGGCATCGTGGTCGTTGCTTTCGGCGAGGCCGAGCTTGCGCTTGAGCACCCCGGCGCGGCCGGTCGCATCCACCAGCCAGCGCGCGGTCAGTTCGCGCGTTTCACCGTCCGTCTCGAAGCGCACCGCATGCGCGGCGCCACCGCTGCCGACATCGATGCCGCGAACCATCGAGCCTTCGTGCAACGTCACGCCATGCGCGCGCACGTGGTCGGTGAGGAAATTCTCGAAGCGGCCGCGATCGATCTGCCACGACGTTGCCGGCAGCAGGCGACTGACGCCCAGCTCGGTGCACCGATCGATGTCGGTCTTGCCATCGCTGAAGAAGAAGCGGAAGCCGAACTTGCGCAGCTGCTCTGTGTCGAGGTGCTCCTGGAGCCCGAGCACGTGCGCGAAATAATGCGCGCCAATCTCGACCGTCGACTCGCCCACCTTGAACGCACCCTCGCGTACCGGGTGGCGATGGCGCTCGATCACGGCGATGCGCAACGTCGGATCGCGGCGCGCCAGCTGCAGCGCGAGCGTGAGACCGGCGAGGCCGCCGCCGAGGATCGCGACGTCGGTGTCGGTGTCGCGCGGCATGTCAGCCACGGCGTGCCTCGGCAATGCGCGGTTGCACGGCGAATTCGCCGCTGGGGTCGTGGATCACCACGGGCGTCGAGCGCGTGCGGCGGTACTGCGCCAGCAAGCCGCCCTGCGCGGTCACCTCGCGCACCACGTGCGACGTGATGCGCCACAGGTCGCGCAACGGACGGAAATGGCTCTTGCGATAGTTCACCGGGCCCACCGCTGCCTGGTATCGCGATTCGATCGGCACCGAAACGCAGCGCACGCCGAGCTGGCGCGACGCCGAGATCAGGATCTGCGCCTCGTAGACGAAGTCTTCCCCGGGAATGTCGCCGAGCGCGCATACCGATGCCGGATAGAAGCGCTGGCCGCTCTGCGTGTCCGCGATCCGGAAGCCGCAGCCGATCGCGATGCCCCAGTCGCCGAATTCGTTGGCGAGTCGTCGATACATCGGCTGCCGCGAGCGCTTGCGCAGGCGTGCGCCGATGATGATGTGGTCCGGATACGCGTTCGCCGCCTCCAGCAGCCGCGGGATGTCGTCGGCCGAATGCTGGCCGTCCCCGTCCATCGAGATCACGCCGCGAAAGCCGCGGCGCACGGCTTCGGCGAAGCCATCGCGCAGGCCCGCGCCCTTGCCCAACCGCGTGGGGTGCCGGATCACGATGATCGGCAGGTCGGCGACGCGCTCGACGGTGGCGTCGTCGGAGCCGTCGTCGATCAGGATCACGTTCGGGCAATGCGCGAGCGCGCCCACGACGACATCGCGGATCCGCAACTCCTCGTTGAGCGCGGGTACCACGATCGCGATGTCGCGGGCGACGATCGGCTCAGCCATGCAGGATCTCCACGTCGAGCACGCGGCCGGGGCCGGCCTTCAGCGTGCAATGCGGCGCCTGCGCCGCGAGGGCTTCGAACAACGGCAGCATCGGCCGCATTGCATTGTGCGGCGCGCGCGCGAGCAGCGCACCCTGCACGGGGTCCGGCTCGCCGTCGCGCAGCTCGATGTTCAGGCGCGCGCCGGCTCCCCCGCGCGACAGCACCA
>NZ_VTRV01000122.1 GCF_008274655.1 Cognatilysobacter lacus
AAACACTAACCCAACACAACCCTCTACATATCAATAGCCTGTTTCGAAGGGCCGGGTTCGGCGCCACCGGCACCGCGCTCATCGCTGCCGGCCTGATCACTTCTCGACGAAGGCGCGCTCGAAGACGTACTGGCCCGGTGTGCCGATACGCGGCGCCGCGCTGAAGCCGCGCGAGTCGAGCAGGGTGCGGAAGTCGGCCAGCATCTGCGGGCTGCCGCAGATCATCGCGCGGTCGTGCGCGGCGTCGAGCGGCTCGATGCCCAGCTGCTCCATCATGCGGCCGCTGGCCATGAGTTCCGTCAGGCGGCCCCGACGGTCGCTGCCGCCGAACGAAAAGCCCTCGCGCGAGACCGCCGGGTAGTAGAGAAGTTTCGAGGCGATCTGCTCGCCCAGGAACTCGTGCCGCGGCAGTTCGTTGACGATGTAGTCGCGGTAGGCGAGGTCCGCCGCCGAGCGCACGCCGTGGCAGAGCACGACGCGCTCGAAGCGCTCGTACGTCTCGGGGCCCCTGATGATCGACAGCCACGGCGCGAAGCCGGTGCCCGTGCCGAGCAGGTACAGGTTCCGGCCTGGGTGGAGGTCGTGGATCAGCAGCGTGCCGGTCGGCTTGCGGCCGATGAGCACGGTGTCGCCCGGCTGGACGTGCTGCAGACGCGAGGTCAGCGGCCCGTTCTGGACCTTGATGCTGAAGAATTCGAGCTGCTCCTCCCAGTTCGCGCTCGCGATCGAGTACGCGCGCATCAACGGACGCCCGTCCACCTCCAGCCCGATCATCACGAACTGCCCGTTGTCGAAACGGAAGCCGTCGTCTCGGGTGGTGGTGAAGCTGAAGTAGGCGTCCGTCCAATGGCGGACGTCGAGTACGGTCTCGGTGCCGAAAGGCGAGGACATCGGCGGAAGGCGCGGCGTGGGGTCGCGAATTCTAGCCGAGGTCGCCTGCTGCACCCGGAATGCTTACTCCGACTTGCCGTCGATCGCGGCATCCGACGCGGCCTGCCCCAGGGTGGGGCGCGCGGCGTCGCGCAGCACTTCGGCATCGATGGCGGCCACCCAGCCCTCGTCGATGAGGCCAAGCTGCGCGGCGTGCCGCGCGATCGCGCTGCTGTCGCTGGCCAGCATCATCGGCACGCGCGTCTGCGCGACGAGCTGCATCTGCGCGTTCACCGCGAGATCCAGCGGCGTGTCGACCGCCTCGTCGACGTCGCGGATGTAGATGGCGGCGATCCGGTCGCCGAATTCCTGCGCCACGCGTGCATAAAGCCCGGCGTCGGACTGACCCGAATCGCCCAGTAACACCCAGCGCAGTTGCGGAAAGCGCGCCACCAGGCGGCGCACGCGCTCGAGCTTGTGGCCATGGCCCGGCGACTTGATGAACTTGCCGGCATCGAGGCCGAAATCGCGCAGGAACATCGGCCCGTTAGGAATGCCGTTGAGCGCCATGAAGTCCTGAAGCAGCCCGTGCAGGTTCCAGGGCGAGCTGGACACATAGAAGATCGGCACGCGCCCGCGCCCGTCGGCGCCCGCCTGCAGCGCCTGGTACAGCTTCGCGGCCCCCTTCAGCGGTTTGCGCGTGCGCGCGTTGTGCAGGAACGTGAGCTGCGCGGCCACCTTCCAGTCGGTGATCGAACTCTCGAGCAGCGTGTCGTCGATGTCGGAGATGACGCCGACCGTGGCGTCCGCGCCGACCAGAAGCACCTCGAGCGGGGTTCGCAGCGACCCGTCGGCGAGCGAAACGCTGGCCGCAGCCCACAGCGCGTCCACGCCGGGCTGCCCCGGCAGCGTCGCGTTGAAATAGCCTTCGTCGTCGCTGCTCGGCTCGGCGCGGGCAGGCCCGTACTCGAGCACCAGCGGCTCATTCGGCACTTCGTCGGTTTCGAAGCGCTTGTAGGACGCGTACAGGTTGCGCCAGCGCGAGTCGTTGTCGCCGGGGCCGGACAGCTGGGGATCCGCCAGCACGCGGCCCATCAGCTCTACGTGGTCCGCATCCCCGAACCCGCGGTACGCGGATATGTGCCGCGGCCGATTCAGGCCGAAGCGGCGATCGATACGGCTGCGCACGCGGTCGATCGCGTCCTCGGCCGGCACCAGCGCGGCCAGCAGCGCGCGCTGCCAGGCGGGGAGGGCATCCGGATCGGCCTTGTCGGTCATGCGCAAACGATAACGGCCGGACGTGGGCCCGGCCGTCACGGATCCCGCGAGGCCGCGATCAGCGACTGGCGACGATCGCCTGCGGGTGCATCGACGCGCACGCGAGGATGCGCGACTCGTGCAGCCACCGGTTGTCCGGGTAGTACGAGAACACGAACTGGCCGCCCTTGAGCGTGTCGATGATCTCGTGCGCAACCTGCGCGCGAACCGCCGGACAACCCTGCGACCGGCCCAGGCGGCCGACCTTCTGCACCATCGACGGGTCCACGTACCACGCGCCATGCATCACGATGGCGCGGGCGCGGGCATTGTCGTTGAAGCCCTTGTCGAGGCCGTCCATCCGTAGCGAGTAGCCGTTGTGGCCTTCGTAGGTCTCGGCCGTGCGGAACAGGCCGAGGCTGGTCTGGTGCGTACCGTCGAGGTTGGAGAACGCGCGCGCGAAGTTCTCGCCGCTGCCGGCGCCGTGCGCGACGAACTCGTTGTAGAGCACGCGCGGGTTGCGCAGGTCGAACACCCACAGGCGCTTCTGCGTCGACGGCATCGAGTAGTCGATGATCGCGAGCTTCTCGCCCTGGCCGGTGGCGTCGCCGCTGTTGATCGCGCAGTCGCGCGCCTTCAGTGCAAGGTCGATGACCTTCGGGTCGGCGCCGGGAGCAAGTGCGGCAAGGCGCGCGGCCATCGACATCGACGGCAGCGCATGCGTGGACGCGGGTGCGATCGGCGCCGGCGACAACGCGGCGGGTACGCGTGTCGCAACGTTGGGCTCGGCCGGCGAGATCACGGGTGACAGGCAGACGATGGCGAAGGCCAGGACGACGGAAATACGCATGCAGGCAGAACCCCGGTAGGGAGCGCTTCAGGGACGTGGAATCCCGGTGAAGCTTCCCGCACAGGTTAGCCCCGTGAATCCTGCGTGCAAGCGGCAGGAATTCAGGCGATTCAGATTGCCCGTTCAGTGAAGCCCGCGTTCTTCCTTCGGGCGTGCCTTGCGGTCGGTCAGCAGCACGCTGCCCACGACGAACAACCCGAGCAGCGCCGCAATGATGAACATGACGATCGCGACGCCCGGATAGCCGAACAGCCGGGAGCCGTTGTCCACGCGCATCATCAATGCCGATGCCACGAGCAGCGCCGCGATGATCAGCCCGACCGTGATGCGGTTGGCGATCTTCTGCATGTTCTCCATGAGCTTGGAGTCGTCCAGGCCATCGACCCGTACCTGCAGCCGGTTGTCCGCAAGTAGCGTCAGCAGGTTGTTCAGCTTGCGCGGCGCTTCGCGGATCAGGCCTTCGACCTCGATCAGCTCGCCCGCGAGGCCCGCCGGCGACAGCGACTTGCGCAGCCGCTGGCGCATCACGTCCTCGAGATGTTCGCGGACGATGTCCTTGGCATCCATGTCCGGATCCAGCGCGTCGCAGATCGATTCGAGATTGAGCAGCGTCTTGCCGAGCAGGCTCAGTTCCGGCGGCGTGCGCAGGCCGCAGGCGGTCGCGATCCGGGTGAGGTCGAGCACGAGGCGGCCTTCGGACACTGTGCGGCCCCCGGAACGCGCCGCATAGGACGCCACGAGTTGCCCGACCTC
The DNA here is from genome assembly GCF_008274655.1 of Cognatilysobacter lacus. Classification (GTDB taxonomy): domain Bacteria; phylum Pseudomonadota; class Gammaproteobacteria; order Xanthomonadales; family Xanthomonadaceae; genus Cognatilysobacter; species Cognatilysobacter lacus. The sequence continues at coordinate 3,731 of NZ_VTRV01000122.1, forward strand.
GCGCTGGTAGCGCTCCTCGTCGAAGTCCTCGAGGCGCGTGGAGATCGAGATGCCTTCGTTCGCCACGTCTTCGCCACGGCCGTCGACCGCGGCGAACAGCAGCTTCAGCAGCCGGTCGCGCCGCTTCGGGGGCACGTGCGCGATCATGCCGAGGTCGAAGATCGCCAGGCGCCCGTCGTCGCTCAGCAGCAGGTTGCCGGGATGCGGATCGGCGTGGATCTCGCCGTTGACGAATGCCTGGTCGAGGTAGGCCTTGAGCAGGTCGCCGGCGAGGTCGCCGAGGGGCTGCTCGGTGCGCTGCAGGCCGGTGATGTCGGTCACCTTGCGGCCGCGCACCAGGTCCATGGTCAGCACGCGCTTGCCGCACAGGCTCCACACCGGGCGCGGCACGACGAGCCGCGGATACGCTTCGAGCCGCTCGCCGAAGCGCTGCAGGTTCTCGGCTTCAAGGCGGTAGTCGAGCTCGGAAAGCAGCGTCCGCGCGAATTCGTTCACCCAGTCGCCGAACTTCATGCGGCGACCCATGTCGGTGCCGCGGTCGAGCTTGCTCGCGATCGACCGCAGGGCTTCAAGGTCGGTGCGCACGCTGGCCAGCGCGTCCGGACGTTGCACCTTCACCGCCACCTCGCGGCCGTCGCGGAGCACCGCGCGGTGGACCTGGCCGAGCGAGGCCGCGCCGAGCGGAACCGCGTCGAACTCGACGAAGATCTTGTTGATGCGAACGCCGAGCTCCTCCTCGATCACCGCGCGCACGGTCTCGACCGGAAGCTCCTGGACCTTGTCCTGCATGCGCTCCAATGCCGCCATGTAATCGGCAGGCACCATGTCCGGCCGCGTCGAAAGCGCCTGGCCCAGCTTGATGAAGGTCGGGCCGAGGGCCTCGAGGTCGTTGACGAACTCCTCGGGCTTGCCGGGGGTGGTCTGCGAGTCCAACTCGGCTTCGGCGTCCTGGAGCATCGCGTCGTGGTCGAGGCCGCTGAAGATGCCGGCCGTGCGGTACTTCAGCATGAACTTCAGGATCTGCGCGGTGCGCGCAAAGCCGGTGGTGGGTTCGGACATGGGAGTCTCCAGGGATGCGCGCAGCCTATGCGCACCGCCGTCAACGCCGCTTCATCGGTGTCGGGGCAGCCTGTCCGCATGGAAAGCACGCGCACGCTTTGGACGGTCGGGCATTCAACGCACCCCTGGGATGCATTCGTGGCGATGCTGCACGCCGGCGGCATCGAAAGGATCGTCGACGTGCGGCTGCTGGCCGGCTCGCGCCGCTATCCGCAGTTCAACAGCGACGCGATGGCCCTGCAGCTGCCGAAGGCCGGCATCGACTACGTGCCCATGCGCGATCTGGGCGGGCGCCGAAGGCCGCGGAAGGACTCGCACAACATCGCCTGGCGCAATGCCGCCTTCCGCGGCTATGCCGACTACATGGAAACGGCCGATTACCAGCTCGCGCGCGACCAGCTGGCGGCGCTGGCGCTGGAGCGGAACACCTCGGTGATGTGCGCGGAAGCGGTGTGGTGGCAATGCCACCGCTCGCTGATCTCCGACGACTTCAAGGCCGACGGTTGGACGGTGCTGCACCTGCAGCCGGGCGGACGGGTCAAGGAGCACCCGTACACCGGCGCTGCGCGGATCGTCGACGGACACCTCGACTATTCGGTGCCCGCGGAACCGCAGCCGGGGCTGTTCTGATTCATCTCGGCGGCGGCGCCGGACGCGGCGGTGCGCGTCGATCCTGCCGCCGCGACCAGCAGCTGCGCGTGCCGACTACTTCTTCGCCTTTGCGAACGCATCCGCAAGCGCGCTGTTCGCGAATGCCGGCTGCGGCTTGTGCTGCGTTGCACGGGGCCGGTCGCGCGGCGAGGCGGATGGCGGCGTGCGCGCAGCGCGATTCGGGTCGCGCCCGTGGGCAGGCTCGCGGGTCGGTTCCGTATTGCCGCGTTGAGGGCGCGGTGCGGCCTCGTCGAGACGGCAGGTCAGCGCGATCCGCTTGCGCGCGATATCGACCTCGACCACGCGCACTTTCACGATGTCGCCGACCTTGACCACATCGCGCGGATCCTTGATGTACGTGCTCGACAGCGCGGAGATGTGCACGAGGCCGTCCTGGTGCACGCCGATGTCGACGAACGCGCCGAACGCGGCAACGTTCGTCACCACGCCTTCCAGCACCATGCCCGGCTTGAGGTCCTTCAACTCCTCGACGCCCTCGGCGAAACGCGCCGCCTTGAACTCCGGGCGCGGGTCGCGGCCGGGCTTCTCGAGCTCCTTGAGGATGTCCCGCACCGTGGGCAGGCCGAAGCGATCGTCGACGAACTGTTCGGGCTTGATGCCGCGCACGAACGACGGATCGCCGAGTAACGCGCGAATGGGTTTGCCTGTCGCCCCGACGATCCGTTCGACCACCGGGTACGCTTCGGGATGCACGGAGCTCGCGTCCAGCGGCTCGTCACCGTCAGCGATGCGCAGGAAGCCGGCGCACAGCTCGAACGTCTTGTCGCCCAGGCGCGGCACCTTGAGCAGCTCGCGACGCGACCGGAACGGGCCGTTGGCGTCGCGATGGCGCACCACGTTCTCCGCGACCGTCGCGCTCAGCCCCGAAACGCGGGCGAGCAGGGCGGCCGATGCGGTGTTGACGTGCACGCCGACCGCGTTCACGCAGTCCTCGACACGCGCATCGAGCGCCCGCGCGAGCCGGTACTGGTCGACGTCATGCTGGTACTGGCCGACGCCGATCGCCTTGGGTTCGATCTTGACGAGCTCGGCAAGTGGATCCTGCAGGCGTCGCGCGATCGACACGGCGCCGCGTAGCGATACATCGACGTCGGGAAATTCGCGCGATGCGATTTCCGACGCGGAGTAGACCGAGGCGCCGGCTTCGCTCACCACGATCTTGGCGAGTTTCAGCTCAGGCGCCAGCTTGATGAGCTCCGCCGCGAGTCTGTCGGTCTCGCGCGACGCAGTGCCATTGCCGATCGCGATCAGTTCGACGCCGTGCCGGGCGCACAGGGCGCGCAACGTGTGCAGCGAAGCATCCCACTGGCGCCTCGGCTCGTGCGGGAAGATCGTGTCGGTGGCCACCAGTTTGCCGGTCGCGTCGACCACCGCGACCTTGACGCCGGTGCGCAGGCCCGGGTCGAGCCCGAGCACCGCACGCGGCCCGGCCGGCGCCGACAGCAGCAGGTCCTTGAGGTTGTCGCCGAACACGTCGATGGCGTCGGCCTCCGCACGTTCGCGAGCCTGCGCGATCAGGTCGAGCATCAGGTGCAGGTGCAGCTTCGCCTTCCATGTCAGGCGCGCGCAGTCCATCAGCCACTGATCCGCAGCCCGGCCTTCGTTGCGTATCCCGGCGTGCTTCGCGACGCGGCCCGTCGCCAGCAGGTGTCCGGCGTCGGCGTCGGCACCCGGGTCGAGGTCGATCTGCAGGCATTCCTCGCGGCGCCCGCGCAGAAGCGCCAGCATGCGGTGCGAGGGAATCTTTGCGAGCGCTTCGGCATGGTCGAAGTAGTCGCGGTACTTCGCGCCGTCGTGCTCCTTGCCCTCGATCACCTTCGAGCGGATGACCCCGACCTGCGTGAGCCATTCGCGCAGTTCGCCGACGAGCGCGGCGTCCTCGCCCCAGCGTTCCATCAGGATCGCGCGTGCGCCGTCGAGAGCGGCCTTGGCGTCGACGACGCCCCTGTCGGCATCGACGAACGTGGCTGCCGTGGCTTCGGGTGACTGCGTCGGGTCCGCCAGCAGCGCGCTGGCAAGGGGTTCGAGCCCCGCCTCACGCGCGATCTGAGCGCGCGTGCGGCGCTTGGTCCGGTAGGGGAGATACAGATCCTCCAACCGGGCCTTGCTCTCGGCGGCAAGGATGTCCGCACGCAACTCGTCGGTGAGCTTGCCCTGTTCCTCCACGCTCGCGATCACCTGCAGCCGTCGGTCTTCGAGCTCGCGCAGGTAGCCCAGGCGCGTCTCCAGCTCGCGCAGCTGGATGTCGTCGAGGCCTTCGGTCGCTTCCTTGCGGTAGCGCGCGATGAAGGGCACGGTCGCACCTTCGTCGAGCAGGGCAACCGCTGCCTCGACCTGGCGAGCCTGTGCGCCGATCTCCTCGGCGATCCGGCGCGCGATGTGCCTGGCGGTGTTGCGATCCTGCATGGGCGTGTCGACTGTCGGGCGGGGCGGCGATTGTGGCCCGCGGGGCCCGCGTCGCGTCAGCCTTGACAGGAGCGCCCGTCTCGATGGGGCACGAGCGGCAGGACATTGGGCGCCGCGTGCGGCGGCTGCGGTGTGAGCCACGCCTCATCCACGCATGTCGCCGGCGGCGGCCGTGGCCGTCCTGCTAGCGCCTGCACAGTTTCTTTCGCAGTCCGTTCACAGAATGGCGCTAACGCCACGCGAGTGACGTTTTTCGTCGTATACGGCACAAAGGGGCGCATGGGCAGCAGTTTCAGACGCGACGCCGCAGTGACGGCAGCGAACGGCGTGGCGGCGCGTGCGCGCACGCTCGGCGAGTTGCTGCGCGCGCCGCTCGTCTTCACCGTGGCTGCGGGACTCACTGTCGCTGCGGCGGCTCGTCTGTCCCCGCATGCGATAGCCATGGGCGTCATCGGCCTGGTGCTTGGTGGCTGGTGCGGCCTCTGGCTCGCGCGGCCTCGGGCAGGCCGGGCGGACCTGCGCTGGCTGCTGCCCGGGGTCG
>NZ_VTRV01000123.1 GCF_008274655.1 Cognatilysobacter lacus
GACGCCGAGCGGCAGGTAGGTGGACAGCGCGACCAGACCCGCCAGCGGCTCTTCGCGACGCAGCCCGGCCGCCAGCGCCACCGCCCCACCCTGCGAGAAACCCGCGAGGACGATCCGCGACGCGGGCACGCCGCGCTCGACTTCGCGCTCGACCAGCGCTTCCACGCGCGCGACCGACTCATCGACGCCCGCGGAATCGGCGCGACCGGTCAGGTCGAAGCTCACGATGTCGTACCAGGAGCGCATGCGCATGCCACCGTTGATCGTGACCGGCTGCACCGGCGCGTGCGGGAACACGAACCGGATCGCCGGCCAGTCCCGGCGCACGAGTTCGGGTACCAGCGGGGCGAAGTCGTTGCCATCGGCGCCCAGGCCGTGCAGCCAGATCACGGACCACGCCGGCGATGGCCCGGTTTCGGTCTCGATGCGGTCGATGAGGTCCATGCGGCGACGGTTCCGGTCGAAAGGGACGCGGACTATAGCCGCGCCGCATGCGCGCGCATGGGAACGCGCGCGCGCCGGCGGCCGACGCCCGGGCGGCCCGGCGCCCTGCCTTCATGCGCGCTGACGGCTACGGCCGCTAGCCTCGGCGGATGATCACCGGGCCCATCGCATGACCCCGAGTTTCCTGTTTGCCACCGGCATCGAGAACAGCAATCCCACGATCCAGGGCGGGCGCGTGCGCGTCGACGAACTGGAAAAGTGCGGGCACTACGAGAAGTGGTCGCTCGACTTCGACCTGGTGCAGGCGCTCGGCATCCAGGTCCTGCGCTACGGCCCGCCGATCCACCGCACCTGGCTGGCCGACGGCCACTACGACTGGTCGTTCGCGGACGTCACCTTCGAGGACCTGCGCCGCCGCAACATCGCGCCGATCGCCGACCTCTGCCATTTCGGCGTACCCGACTGGATCGGCAACTTCCAGAACCCGGACTTCCCGGCGCGCTTCGCCACCTACGCCCGGGCATTCGCCACCCGCTACCCGTGGGTGCAGCTGTACACGCCGGTCAACGAGATGTTCATCTGCGCGGCGTTCTCCGCGCTGTACGGATGGTGGAACGAGCAGCTCGCAAGCGACCAGGCCTTCGTTACCGCGCTCAAGCACATCGTCAAGGCGAATGTGCTCGCGATGGGCGCCATCCTGGAAGTCCGGCCCGATGCGATCTTCATCCAGAGCGAGTCTTCCGAATATTTCCACGCCGAGAACCCCAAGGCGATCGCGGCTGCCGAGGTCATGAACTCGCGGCGTTTCCTGTCGCTCGACCTCAATTACGGCCGCCGCGTGGATTCGGAGATGTACGAATACTTGATGGACAACGGGATGACCCGCGAGGAATACCACTTCTTCCTCAGCCATCGCTTCAAGCACAACTGCATCATGGGCAACGACTACTACGCGACCAACGAGCATCGCGTGTCGGCCGACGGCAGCACCCGCCCGGCGGGCGAAGTGTTCGGCTACCACGTGATCACGCGCCAGTACCACGATCGATACCGCCTGCCGGTGATGCATACCGAGACCAACCGGCGCCAGGGCCCGAACGGCGACGAAGCGGTGAACTGGCTGTGGAAGGAGTGGGCGAACGTCCTGCGCGTTCGCAACGACGGCGTGCCCATCGTCGGTTTCACCTGGTACTCGCTCACCGACCAGGTCGACTGGGACACCGCGCTTCGCGAAGAGAATGGACGCGTCTTCGAAGTCGGCCTCTACGACCTCGACCGCAAGATCCGCCCCGTCGGCGAGGCTTACAAGCAACTGATCGCCAACTGGCGCGAAGTGCTGCCCACGCACAGCGTCTGCCTTCAGGTGCCGGTGTCGATGCCCTCCGACTACGCGAGCAGGCACGACAACCAGAAGCAGGCGCAAGCCGCGGTGGCGTCGACCGATCCATCCACCGCTGCCGCGAACACCGCGTCCACCGGATCCTGAGGAATCTCTTTCATGGAACGACGTTTCGAGAATCGCGTTGCGCTGGTCACCGGCGGCGCCAGCGGCATCGGCCTTGCCATCGCCAAGCGCGTCGCCGCGGAAGGCGCGCGCGTGGTCATCGTCGACTACAACCAGGCCAATCTCGACCAGGCGCTGCCGCAGGTGCGCGCGGCTGGCGGCGGCGAGGTACTGGCGCAGTTGTGCGACGTGAGCGTTGAGGCGCAGGTGCAGGCCACGATCGACGCGACGCTCAAGCAGTTCGGACGCTGGGACGTGCTGGTCAACAACGCCGGGCTGATGCAGTTCAAGGCGCTCGAGGAGCTCACCGGCGAGGACTGGCTCCGCGTGCTCGGCGTCGACCTCATGGGCGCCTTCTACTTCACCAAGCAGGCGTTCCTGCACATGGCCAAGGGTGGCGCGATCGTCAACGTCTCCAGCATCCACGCGGTGGAAACCACGCCTCATGTCGCGCACTACGCGGCCGCCAAGGCGGCCCTGGTGTCGCTGTCGCGGTCGACCGCGCTGGAGGGCAAGCCCAAGGGCCTGCGCACCAACGTGATCCTGCCGGGCGCGATCAACACACCGATGCTGCGCAACAACCCGAACGTGAAAAGCGGCATAGAAACCGTCGACGAACGCGACGTGGGGCAGCCCGAGGACGTGGCCGCGCTGGTCGCCTACCTGGCCTCCGACGATGCGCACTTCGTACAGGGCGCCGAGATCCGCGTCGACGGCGGGCGGCTGGATCGCCTGTAGAAACGAACGCGCCCCGGGGTTGCCGGGGCGCGCCGTCGTCGTACTGCGTGCGGTTACTTGGCGCGGAGCGACACGTCGTCGAGCAGGAAGGACGTCGCCAGGCTTGAATCCTCGCTGCCTTCGAAGTAGACCCGCACCGTCTGGCCGCGATAGGCCGAAACGTCGAACGTCTTCTGCACGTAGCTGGAACCCTTGTTGAGGTTCGAGTACGTGGCGAGCGTGGTCAGCACCGTGTTGCTGCTGTTGCGCAGCTGCACCTTGAGCGTGTCGTAGGCGGACGAGGTCGTGGTCTCGGCGCTGTCGACGCGCACCCAGAACGTGAGCGTGGCGGTGGTGGTGCCTGCCGGGATGCTTATCGTCTGGTAACCGTACTCGGTGGTCGTCGTGCCGTAGCCGTCCAGCCACATCTTGTACGTGCCCGCGTGGGCCACGTACGTGCTGCTGTTGGTCACGGCACCGCTGGTCGCGGTCCAGTAGCTGGCGCCGGATTCGAAGCCGCCGTTCTGAACGAGTTCGGTTTCGATCACCGCATTGCTGACCGAGAACGCGACGCTCGACGAGCTGCCGACGTTGCCTGCGGCGTCATAGGCCTTCGCGACGAGCGTGTGCGATCCGTTCGACAGGGTCGTCGAATCGAGCGTCATCGAGTACGGCGAGGTCGCGTCGCTGCCCTTGAGGGCGCCATCGACGTAGAACTCGACCTTGGTGACGCCGACATTGTCGGACGCGGTGGCCGACAGCGTGATCGTGCCCGAGGTGCCCGATTCCGATGCGCTTGCGGTGGGGAGCTGCGTATCACCACCGCCGCCGCCGGTGCCCTGCGTTACCCACACCGGCGCCGACCACAGCCGGAGGCCGTTCGCCTCGGTCACCTGCGCGTAGTAGAAATGCTCGCCGCTGGCCGGCGTGATCGTCGTGGTGTCGCTGCCCTCGTAGAGTTGCGTCACCGTGCCGTTGCTGCCCGGAACACCCTGGAAGAACTGCACGCGTTGCGCCGTCTGCCCACTGGTGCTGGCGAAGTTCGCGGTGAGCGTGAGCGTGCCGCTGTTGGAGAAGGATTCGCCCATCACGTGGCCGTTGGCGCTGAGCACCAGCTGGCCGGTCCTGTCTTCGGTCGCGAACACGCGGCGCGCGCGGATCGCGTCGTAGAAATTGGTGGGATTGAGCACGGTGCCGCTCGGCAACAGCACGCCGGTGCGGTTGGTGAAACTCAGGCCCCAGTTCGCGCAGTGGTTGTCCTGGTCACTGGCGGGCGCGACCTTGTAGCCGCGCTCGAGCAGGATGTTCCATGCGGACTGGTAGCTGCTGCGGCCGGTCTCGGTTTCGGTGGTGTTGGTCGAGAACGCGGACGAATTGAGCACCTCGGCCAGCATCATCACCTGCGCGCCGTTGGCGTCGTAGCCGAGCGCCGTGCCGCCGACGATGAACTGCCCGCTGGTCGCCGGATGGTTGAACATGCCGATCCAGCCATGCGCCTTCATCGTCGAGTACAGCGCGGCGTAGTCGCTCTTCGGGGTATTGACCTCGCCGATCAGCTGGCCCGACGAGTTGGTTTCCCACTCGGTGAGCTGGTCCACGTTGAGGATGTTGAGGTGGCCGCCGTTGCTGATGACGCCCCACTCCAGGCCGTACAGCGCGAGGAAGCTCGGATGCGCGGTGCGGTAGTTTGCCGCCGCGGTCAGGCCGCTGTGGAACAGGTTGATCGCGGTGGTCGGGTTCGCGCTGGTGTTGGTGCTGTCGGAGCCATCGAACATGTGGTTGTGTTCGGACGTCAGCAGGAAGTCGCCGTGCGCCTGGTTCTGCATCATCGTGTAGGCGTCCGCGGGGCCGTACTTGCCGGTCTGCGGCGCCTGCGCACCCGTGCAGGTGGCAAGGTCGCCGCCGCCGTCGCTATGGTTGGTCTGGCTGTGCAGGTTGCCGTAGTAGACGGTGTAGTTGAGGCCACCGGTGGACGGCACCGCCTGCGCGGTGATGCCCTGCACCTGCGCCGTCCGGGGCGAGGTCGATAGCGGCTGTCGCGGCGTCACGCGCGCCGCGGCAACGTTGCCGACCTGCACGTCGTAGGTCTGTTCGACGACCTCGTCGGTGAACACCGCGAACGCCTCGTCGATGCGCGCTTCGATCGGTCGCGCGTCGCCCGGGTCGGCAACGGTCGGCACCGCGCGCAGGCGCAACGTGTAGTAGCCGGGCGCCGCCGGGAGCCACGACTTCGAGCCGCCACGCGGCGGCGGTACGGTCACCGGCGCCGGGGTAATCGAAGTGCAGCTGCATCGGGAAACGGCCGGCCTGGGCGCGGAACGGCGCCGCGATCGAGGCATCGAACTCGTAGTGGTCGGGATGGGCGAATTCGGTGGCGGACGCGTTGGTCGCGAGGACGAGAACGAGTGCAGCGGCGAGGACAGAGGGGCGCATGGGGAGTCCGTGAGGGGGCTCGCGTCCATGCGTGCGGGGTCCTGACGCCGATGGTCGCCGACGAAACCGACCGGGTCGTGACCGTCAACACGCTTTCCGACGGACGGCGGCCGGAATCTTGACCCTTTCGCGTTAGGCCCTTGCGCACCGGGCTCAGCAGCGGGCGCCTGATCAGTCGCGAGGGCATCCCCGGCGCGTTTTTCTCGGGTTTGCCGGCCCGGTTGACGCGGTGCGTCATGGATCGGCGCAATTCCGGCCGGGGCGAAGCGGTCGTCGCGGCGCGCCGCTTGCGTCCGGGTGCGTCGAGCACATCCACGGAACATCGGGACCGGGCGCGTTCGACAGTGCGCGTACGTGGTCCATGCCGCTGTTCGTACCCGCGCACCTCGAGACGTCGGTACCGGCCTGCACGGACGACCACGTTCGACACCGCCGAGGCGGTCGCGTCGTCGCTGGCCTGCTCGACGCACGCATGGGCCCACCAGGATTCGAACCTGGAACCAAGGGATTATGAGTCCCCTGCTCTAACCGTTGAGCTATAGGCCCGCAGCGGGCGGATTGTAGCGGCTCACAAACGACGAGCCCGCCATTGCGGCGGGCTCGTGTGCATTACAACGATGCGATCGATCAATCGATGTCAAGGAACGAACGCAGCTGTTCCGAACGCGACGGATGACGCAGCTTGCGCAGCGCCTTCGCCTCGATCTGGCGGATGCGCTCGCGGGTCACGTCGAACTGCTTGCCGACTTCTTCCAGCGTGTGATCGGTATTCATGTCGATGCCGAACCGCATGCGCAGCACCTTGGCCTCACGCGGGGTCAGGCTCGCCAGCACGTCACGCACGGTCTCGGACAGGTTGATGTCCGTGGTCGCGTCGATCGGGGACATGACGTTCGTGTCCTCGATGAAGTCGCCGAGGTGCGAATCCTCGTCGTCGCCGATCGGAGTCTCCATCGAGATGGGCTCCTTGGCGATCTTCATGACCTTCCGGATCTTGTCCTCAGGCATGTCCATTTCCTTGGCCAGTTCTTCAGGCGTGGCCTCGCGGCCGTAGGTCTGGAGCATCTGGCGGGAAATGCGGTTGAGCTTGTTGATCGTCTCGATCATGTGCACCGGGATACGGATGGTGCGCGCCTGGTCGGCGATCGAGCGCGTGATCGCCTGGCGGATCCACCACGTGGCGTACGTCGAGAACTTGTAGCCGCGGCGGTATTCGAACTTGTCGACCGCCTTCATCAGGCCGATGTTGCCCTCCTGGATGAGGTCGAGGAACTGCAGGCCGCGGTTCGTGTACTTCTTGGCGATCGAGATCACCAGGCGCAGGTTCGCCTCGACCATTTCCTTCTTGGCCTTGCGCGCCTTCGCCTCGCCATAGGCCATCGCGCGCGAGATCTCGCGCAGCTCGGCCAGCGTGACCTTCATGCGCTGTTCTTCGTCGATCGTGGCCTGCTGTTCGAAGACGATGCGGTCCTTGACGTCACGCAGCGCGCTCGCCCACTTCTGCTTGCGCTTGAGCAGCTCGTCGACCCACTCGAGGTTGGTCTGGTTGCCGTCCCATGCGCGGATGAAGTCCTTGCGCGGCATCTTGGCGACGCGCACGGACAGGTCGAGGATGCGGCGCTCGTGTTCCTTCACCTTGGCGACGGACTCGCGCAGGTTGCGCACCAGTGCGTCGGTGAGGTTCAACGGCAACTTGAGCGTGATGAAGATCTCCGCCATTTCCTCGCGGATCTTCTTGGTGGTCTTGTGATCCGGGCCGTTCTTGGCGTGCGACTTCTCGAACTTGGCGTAGAGCTCGCCCATGGCACCGAAGCGGCTGGCGACCTCGAGTGGATCCGGGCCGGTCGGGCCGACTTCCTCGGCTTCTTCGGTCGCTTCGACTTCGGCTTCGTCATCGGCAACTTCGATGTCGGCAACCACCGGGACCGGGATCTCCGGCGGCACTTCGTCGATCAGGTCGAGGAAGCCCACGATGACTTCGGCGAGGCGCTTCTTGCCGCCCTTGTGCAGCTCGTAGTCGCCGAGGATCTGCGCAATGGTGCCGGGGAACGACGCGAGCGACGCCTGCACCTGCACGAGGCCTTCTTCGATCCGCTTGGCGATGGCGATTTCGCCTTCGCGGGTCAGCAGCTCGACCGTGCCCATCTCGCGCATGTACATGCGCACGGGGTCGGTGGTGCGGCCGCCTTCGGAGTCGAGCGAGACCAGCGCGGCGGCGGCTTCCTCGGCCGCGGTATCGTCGACCTCGCGGCCACCGGCCTGCTGGCCGGCGAGCAGCAGCGTCTCGGCATCGGGCGCAACTTCATGCACCTCGATACCCATGCCGTTGATCATGCCGATGATGTCTTCGATCTGTTCGGGATCGACGACGTCGTCGGGCAGGTGGTCATTCACCTCGGCATAGGTGAGGTAGCCCTGCTCCAGACCCTTGCTGATCAGTTGCTTGATATCGGACTGCGGGGTCTGACGTTCGTTGGCCATGGGCTGCGCCACCTGGGGTAAAGGGGTCAAGGGAACCGTGCATTATACCAGCGCGGGTTTCACCGCTGGCCGAACGACCGGTCGGAGCCCGGCGCTTCAGGCGCGCAACAGGAAGGTGACCGGCCCGTCGTTGACCAGGCTGATCACCATATGGGCGCCGAAACGCCCCGTTTCCACCACCGGATGGCCTTCCCGGCAGCGGTCGACGAGCCGGTTGAAGAGGGGTTCAGCGATTTCGGGCGGCGCCGCGGTCTGGAAGCCGGGCCGCATGCCCGACGAGGTGTCGGCCGCCAGGGTGAACTGGCTGACCAGCAACAGCCCCCCGCCCGTCGTCGCCAGCCCGAGGTTCATCCGCCCGGCCGCGTCGGCGAACACCCGGTAGCCCAGCAGGCGCTCCGTCATGCGCGCGACCTGCGCATCGCCGTCGCCCGGCTCGATGCCGACCAGGGCGAGCAGGCCCGGACCGATCGCCCCAACCGCCGCGCCGTCGACCCGCACCTCGGCGCTCGTGACGCGCTGGATCAGGGCGAGCATGGGGCTTGGTCGCATGGCATTGGCGCAGGCTAGCAGACGCTTTGCGAGCCAGCGGCGCGCGGTGACGGGGCTCGCATGGCCAGCGCGTCGCCCCGGCGGCGACCTTTAGACTGGTCGGATGCCCCGCATCGCCGCCTTCCTGCTGTATGCCCAACCCGGCTAAACGCTCGATGTCGCCGGCACGCGTGGTATGCGCGCTGCGATCGAGCTGCCGGGTATAGCTGTCGCCAACCCGGCA
>NZ_VTRV01000124.1 GCF_008274655.1 Cognatilysobacter lacus
TCCCCGCGACAGAGCGTGGCCAGGCGCGTCGCGTCGTCGATGCCGGCGGCGGACACCGCCGCGCCGGCCAGCAGCGTGCGCTGCAGGTCGCCCTTGGCCGGCGTGGTCTCGATGCAGCGAAGTTCAGCGCCGCGGCCGAACAGGGTCAGCGCGCGGACGTAGGCGGACATGCGCGCGTCCTTGGGCGTCAGGTGCAGCGTCCAGTGTTCCCGGCTGCCCTCGCTGTCGATGCGGAAAGCGCGCTCCAGCTGCGAGCGGTCACCCGACAGCAGCGCGCCAAAGCTGTTCTGCAGGCCGGCGAGCTGCGGGGCGCGGTCGAGCGAGTAGGTGTGCGCCGAGGTGCCGCGCTGGATCGTCACGCTGCCCGCGCGGATGGTCGATGTCTCCGCGTACGGCGCGCGCACCTGGCGCACCAGCGTGTCGTTCGCCGGTCGCGCGTAGTCGCCCTCGATGCGCAGCGGCTTCTTCAGCAGCCGCGAGCCGCGCAGTTCGACGAACTGGGTACGCATCGGGGCCGGCCGCGCCAGCTTCGCGAGGATCCAGCCGGTGTCGACCTCAGGCGACGCGGCGTGGAGCGTCGGCGCCAGCAGCAGCAGCGGGATCAGGAATCGGAAGCGTCGCGTCATCAGGGTCCCGCCAGAAGTCGAAGAAGTTGAACCAGCAATAGGGCGACTGCCGCGCCCGGGTTTCCAGGATCGCGGCATAGCGGCGCACGCAGTCGGCTATGACTGCAGCGCGGTTATGCCGTTCGGCGACCAGACCGTCGCTGAACATGGTGAAGTCGAGGTCGTAGCGGCGGCCGCCGCGGTACAGGCCGAAGGCGACGCAGACCGGCGCCTTCAGCATCACCGCGATCATCCACGGCGAGGTGGGGAACGGCGCGATGCCGCCCATGAACGGCACGTCCATGGTGGGCTGGCCCGGCTGCGCGCGATCCACCAGCAGGGCGACGAGCGCGCCGGCGTCCATCGCGTCCTTGATCGCCAGCACCAGCGAAGGCCCATCCATGCCCGCATCGATGATGTTGGCGGCCAGCTCGGGGTTCAGCGCATCCATCAGCTGCTGCATCGACGGGTTGTGGGCCTTGTCCAGCACCACGCGGATGTTGGTCTGCGGGCGCTTGGTGCCGAGCACGCGCATGGCATCGAAACTGCCGAGGTGCGAACCGACCATCAGCACGCCCTGGCCGCGGTCGAGCGGCGCGTGCACGGCCTCAACCCCGTTGACGCGGATGTCGAAGCGGTCGATCTGGCCGCTGAGCAGGAACACGCGATCGAGGATCGTCGATGCGAAGGTGTGGATGTGGCGGGCCACGTCGCCGAGGGTCGCGGGACGGCCGAACGCGCGCGTCAGGAAACGACGCGAGGCCTCGCGTTCGTGGCGCCTGCGCAGCAGGAAATAGAGCGTGATCGGGTACAGGAACGCGCGCCCGACGCGACGGCCGCCGTGGCGACTGATCGTGCGGATCAGCCACAGCGCGAACCAGCCGCCGCCTTCGGGGCGGTGCTTCCAGTCGTTGGCAGTCATGGCGCATCCCCAGCGACCACGTCGCCGCTGGCCAGCAGCGCGTCGCCGCGCAATACCCGGAAGCGCCAGCGCGGGGCGGCGCCGTCGATCTCGATCCGCGCCGCTTCGCCCGGCAGCAACGGCTGCAGGAATTTCACCTGCGGCAGGCGCATGCGCGACAACGGGCCGTGCGCCTGTTCGATCGCGGCGACCACGCGCTCGAGCAGCACCACGCCGGGCACGATCGGATTGCCCGGGAAATGCCCGGACAGGCTTGGATGCGACGGGTCGACGACGAAGTCCACGTCAGTCGTGCGCGAGCAGGTCGACGACGGCCTGGCGCGCTTCGGCCGCGATGCGATCGCGCGCCTCGGCGCCACTGCCGGTCGGGATGATCGGCCTGCCGATGCGCAGGCGGATCGTGCCCGGACGGACGCGAAAGCTGTACGGCGGCAGGATCGCGCCCGCGCCGCTCATGGCGACCGGGACCACCGGCACGCCGGCGCCCAACGCCACCTGGAACGCGCCGGGCTTGAACTCGCCGACGCGGCCGTCGGAATTTCGCGTGCCCTCCGGGAAGATGCACAGCACCTGGCCGGCCTGCACGATCGCGCCGGCCGCACGCAGGCTGCGCACCATCGACGCGCGATTGCCGTCGCGCTCGATGAAACACATGCCCATCGACTTCGCGTACCAGCCCACCATCGGCATGCGCGTCATCTCCTGCTTGAGCATGAAGCGCAGCGGCACCGGCACCGCGCGGAACAGCGCGCAGATGTCGATCACCGATTCGTGCGTCGCCACCAGCACGCAGGGCTTCGACCAGTCGACGTTCTCCACGCCGCGCACGTCGAGCCTGGCGCCGGCGCCGGCGAGAAGCCCGGGCGCCCACAGGCTGGACGCCATGCGCAGCGGCAGGCGCGTATCGCGGGTGATCGCGCGCACCAGCATCGCCACACTGATCCCGGCGGCCGTCCAGACCAGCGTGAAGCCGAGCTGGATCGCATTGGCGATCGGCCACAGCAGGCGCAGGGGCAGCGATTCGAGGGGTCGGAAGGATTCGGTCGTGGCGGACATGGCGGTCTTGTCAGCGCATCACGTCGCGCCAGAAGGCGGGACCGAGTGCGCCGAGTCGGCGGATGAAATCGGGGAAATCACGGTACGGGCGATCGGGGAACAGGCGCAGGCGCAGCAGGTATTCGACGACCATGATCAGGCCGGCGACGCCGTAGTCGAGCAGGTTCGCGCACCACGACCACACCACCTGCGGCACGCTCACCACCGGCGGGTGGCCGAGGTGCACCAGCAGGCCGTCGGGCACGGCGATAAGCCCCAACGCGAGGTTTGCCACGCCGATGCCGGTGAGCACCACCGCCCACAGCGTGGTGAGCCCGCGCGTGTAGGCCTTCAGCCGCGGCTCGAGTTCCTCCGGCGCGCAACGCTCCAGCCCCCCGACGATGCGGCTGATCAGCGGCACGCTGCCAGGCCGCAGCGTGCGCGCGAACCACCAAGCGACCAGCCACGGAAACAGCACCGGCGGAAGCAACAGCAGAACGGGCAGCAGCGCCGAACCCTGAACCATGTACAGGCCGATCGCGACGATGCCCACCGCCAGCCATGCGCCGATGTCGCGCCGCGCCAGCGGCAGCACCAGCAGGATCAGCACGATGTCCAGCAGCGCGAGCGCGGCCAGGCGCGGGTCGTGGGCAGCGCTGGCGAGGTGCGCCAGCAAGGGATAGGCCACGCTCAGCAGCAGCCGTGCGAGCGCGACATTCATCCAGTCAAGCCGGGCGATTGGCCTGCACGTGCCCGGAGAGCGCGCGCAGCGAGGCGAAAATGCGACGGTTCTCGTCGCTGTCGCTGCGCAGCTGGAAGCCGTAGTGCTTGCTGATCGCGAGCGCCAGCTCCAGCGCGTCGATCGAATCGAGGCCAAGCCCTTCGCCGAACAGGGGCGCTTCCGGATCGATGTCGGCGGGCACGACGCCTTCGAGGTTGAGGCTCTCGACCAGCAACTGGGCGAGTTCGGTTTCAGCAGGCGTCTGGGTGGACATTGGGCTTCCGTGGATGCAGTGGCCGCAAAAGGTGCGTGCGCGGCGCGGGACCGCCAGCGTGAACGCTTCAGCGTGGTCCAGCGCGGCGCGCCCGGTATCATTCGCGGAATGAACGATGTGCGAAATTCTGCCACCGATGGCGCCGTGGCGTGTGATGTGCTGGTTGCCGGCGGCGGCCCCGCCGGAAGCGCGGTGGGCACCCTGCTGGCCCGCGCCGGCTGGAACGTGGTGATGCTGGAGAAATCCGAGCACCCCCGTTTCCACATCGGCGAGTCGCTTTTGCCGATGAACATGCCGATCCTGGAACGCCTCGGCGTGCTCGACAAGGTACGCGCAATCGGCGTCGAAAAGCGCGGGGCGGACTTTCCGACCGAGGGCGGCAACTACAACGTCTTCCACTTCGACCGTGCCCTGCGCGGGAGCAGCCGCTACGCCTTCCAGGTCAAGCGCGAGGAATTCGACCAGCTGCTGTTCGAGCACGCGCGGGAGGCGGGCGTCGATGCGCGGGAACTCACCCGGGTCACGCGCGTGGCTTTCGACGCGGCCGGGCGGCCGAGCTCGGTGGACGCCACGGGGCCGGAGGGCGACTACGTGCTGCGGCCGCGCCTGCTGATCGACGCGACCGGTCGCGACACGCTGGTCGGCGGCGCGCTCAAGCTCAAGCGCCGCAACCGGCAGCACCAGTCCGCCGCCGTGTTCAGCCATTTCCGCGGTGTGTCGCGGCGACCGGGCGAGGACGCGGGCAACATCACGATCTATCGCCATGCGCACGGCTGGATGTGGTTCATCCCGCTACGCGAGGACGTAATGAGCATCGGCGCGGTGTGTTCGCCCGAGTACCTGAAGGAGCGCGGTGGCGACAGCGAAGGTTTCCTCATGCGCACGATCCATTCGGTGCCCGAGGCCGCCGAGCGCATGGCGGCGAGCGAGCGCTGCGCCGACGTACACGCCACCGGCAACTACGCCTACGAATGCACGCGCATGCACGGCCCCGGCTGGCTGCTGGTCGGCGACGCGTACGCGTTCGTCGATCCGATGTTCTCGTCCGGCGTGTTCCTCGCGATGCACAGCGCCGAACAGGCCGCGCACGCGGCCGACGCGGCGCTCCGCGAGCCCGCGAGGGAGGCGGCGATCTTCGGCGCGCTGCAGAAGTCGTTCGACGCGGGCCTCGATGAATTCAAATGGTTCATCTACCGCTTCACGACGCCGACGATGAAGCACCTGTTCGCCAATCCGCGCGATTTCCTCGGCGTGGAGCGCGCGGTGGTGTCGATGCTCGCCGGTGACGTGTTCGATGCGCGCCCCGTGCTGTGGCGCCTGCGCATCTTCCGCGTGATCTACATGCTCGCGGCACTCGGGAGCCTGCGTGACCGCGTGTTCGGCTGGTTGCGGGGCGGTGCCGCGGTCGACCGCGTGCAGGACACGCCATGACGTTGCCGCAAGCTGCGGGCACGCTGTCCACCACCTATTCGCACGCTCCGCTCGACAGCCTCCTCGCACAACCCGACGTGCTTGCCGTGATCGCGTTCGGCGCCTGCGGGCGGGAGTCGGCGTCGCAGGATCCGCGCGTGATCCACGTCGCGCTCGAGCCCTTTGGTGCCGCGCCGTTCGAAGTCTGGCGCGGCACGGCGCCTGTCGTGCATGGCCGCGCCGACGACCTTGCGTTCGCGCACGACGGCCACCTGCTCGTTGCCGCCATGGACGTGCCGGAAATCGACGGCGACATCGGCAGCGCCGCGGCACACGCCTACGCATCGCTGCAGCGGCAGACCGAGGCCCTCGGCTATTCGCACCTGCTGCGCATCTGGAACTACGTCGACGACATCACGCTCGGCGAAGGCGACCGCGAACGCTACAAGCAGTTCTGCGTGGGTCGCGCGGCCGGGCTGGGCGACAGCTTCCACACCGCGACGCTGCCTGCCGCGACGGCGATCGGGCGCATCCACCCCACGGGCGGCCTGCAGGTCTACTGGCTTGCCTCGCGCAGCGCCGGCACGCCCCTGGAGAACCCGCGGCAGGTGAGCGCATATCGCTATCCGCGCCAGTACGGGCCACAACCACCGAGCTTTGCGCGCGCGATGCTGCCGCCGGCGCCGCTGCCGCTGCTGCTATCGGGCACCGCATCCATTCGCGGGCACGAATCGCTGCACCACGAAAGCACCGACGCGCAGCTGGACGAGACGCTCGCCAACATCGGTTCGCTGATCGACGTGGCGCGCGAACTGCGGCCGGAACTTCCGGCCGAGCTCGGCGCCTCGTCTCCCCTGAAGGCGTACGTGCGCGAGACGACGGAGCTTGCGCAGGTGGACGCAGGCCTGCAGTGCCGATTACCCGATGTGCCGCGCGTGGTGCTGCATGCGCGCGTTTGCCGGCGCGAACTGCGGCTGGAGATCGACGGCTGCCACGGATGACGCGCGGCTCGATGCCGGGCTGCGCAAGCGGTGTTCGACGCGTCGGTCAGGGCGCCTGATCGACAGCGAGGGGTTCATCCAGGCCGAGCAATGCACGCGTGTGCGCATGCTTCGGGGACGCCAGCACCTCGCGCGTCGCGCCGGTCTCGACGATGCGGCCGTGTTCCATCACCGCGATGCGTTCGGCGAGCAATGCCGCGCCGGCCAGGTCGTGCGTGATGAACAGCAGCGACAGTCCACGCTCGCGCTTGAGGTCCGTAAGCAGCTGAAGGATGGCGCGCCGGTGGTGTGCGTCGAGCGCCGAGACCGCTTCGTCGCAGAGCAGCAGCACAGGATCGCCGGCAAGCGCGCGTGCGATCGCGATGCGCTGTCGCTGCCCACCGGAGAAGGCATGTGGATGCCGATCGAGCATCGCCGCGTCGAGGCCCACCTGCCGCATCAATGCGCCGGCCTTTTCGCGCAGCACCGCGGCATCGCGCTCGCCGTGGATGCGCAGCGGCTCGGTCACGAGATCGAGCACGCGCATGCGCGGATCCAGCGAGGCGTAGGGATCCTGGAAGACGATGCCGAGCACGCGACGCAGGTGGCGCAGCTCGCGCGGCGGCAACCGCAACAGGTCGACGACGCGGCCGTCCTGATGCAGGCGCACCTCGCCGCGCGCGTGGCGCACGAGGCGCAGCAACACGCGGCCCAGCGAGCTCTTGCCGCTGCCGCTCTCGCCGACGATGGCGAGTGCTTCACCACGCCGCAGGACGAGATCCACGCCGTCGAGCGCGTCGCGCGGTGCGCCGGGGTAGCGAAGGCGCAGGTCGCGCGCTTCCAGCACGATGTCGGCGTCGTCGCCCGCCGCGTGCGGCGCGTCGAGCGCATGGACGATGCCGCTGGCGACGAGCTCGCGGGTGTACGCGTGAGCCGGACGCGAGAGCACGTCAGCGGTCGCACCCTGTTCGACGACCTCGCCACGGCGCAGCACCAGTACCTGCTCCGCATGCGCGGCCACCAGCGGGAGATCGTGGCTGACGAGCAGCACCGCGAGGCCCTCGTCCTCGCGAAGGCGGTCGAGCAGGCGCAACACGTCGCGGGCGATCCGCGCGTCGAGCGCCGCGGTGGGTTCGTCCGCGACCAGCACGCGCGGACGCGTGGCCAGCGCCAGTGCGATCGCGATGCGCTGGCGCTGGCCGCCGAAAAACTCGTGGGGGAAACGGCGCAGCGCCGCGATTGAATCCGGCACCTGCACGCGATCCAGCAGCGCGCGTGCTTCATCGATCGCGGGCGCCTTCGCCAGGCCGCGAGCGGCGCGCAGCGTCTCCGCCAGCTGGGCGCCGACGCGCTTGAGCGGATGCAGCGAGGCGAGCGGATCCTGCGGTACCCAGGCCAATCCATGTCCGGCCAATGCGCGGTGCGCCGGGGAACCGAGCGCGATCGCGTTGCCGTCCACCACGAGGTAACCGGTCGCGACCAGCCCGATCGGCAGCAGGCCGAGCAGCGCCTGCACGGTCAGGCTCTTGCCGCTGCCGCTCTCGCCGACCAGAGCCGTGCAACGCGAGGCATGCAGGTCCAGCGAGGGCAGCTGCAGCAGCGTGCGCTGGCGGTCACGCACCTCGAGCGAGCGGAGCGAGAGGATATTCATTGCGCGTGCCCGACCGCATCGCGACGCGCGCGTCGCTGCTGCGAGCCGCGATCGACGCGCCGGGCGGATGCGGCCACGTTCACGCCGCCACCTGCGGACGGCCACGCACGTCGAGCCAGTCGCGCAGACCGTCGCCCAGCATCTGGAACGCCAACAGCGTGGTGACGAGAAACCCCGCCGGAAACAGCAGCGTCCAGGGTGCGCTGTCGAGCTCCTGCACGCCGTCCGCGAGCAACGTTCCCCAGCTCGCCGACGGTTCGTCGACCGACAGCCCGAGGAACCCGAGGAAACTTTCCACGAGGATCGCCTGCGGCAGGATCAGGCCCAGATACACCATGGCCAGCGGCAGCAGGTTGGGCACCACGTGCCAGCGCAGGCGCTGCGCGAACGTGGCGCCCATCGCCTCGCTCGCAAGCACGAACGGTTCGTTGCGCAGCCGGGCCGCCTCGCCGCGCATCACGCGCGCCAGGTCGATCCAGACATAGCCGCCGATCGCGGCCAGCAGCAGGCCGAGCGAGCGTTCGAACAAGGTGAGCAGCAGGATCACGACGAGCAGGAACGGAATCGCGCTCAGCACGTCGAGGCCGCGCATCATCAGCCGCTCGCCGCGGCCGCCGGCCAGGCCCGCGATCGCGCCGTAGGTCAGCCCGATCGCGAGGGCCAGCACGCTCGACAGCAGCCCGATGCCGAGCGACAACCGACCGCCGAACTGGCCGGCGAGATGAGCGGCCACTTCTTCTTCAAGGAGCGCTGGTACGGCTTCGACGACGGCATCTACG
>NZ_VTRV01000125.1 GCF_008274655.1 Cognatilysobacter lacus
GAAGAATCGAGAGCTGGGGCCTAACAATTCGTCCAAGCCGACGCCGCTTCGCGGCGCGGCTTAACTCAGGTGTTAGGGCTCACTGTGCAGCTTTCCCCGGAAGTTGAAGCATTCAAAAGCGCAGCGGAAACCTACTGTGCATGGTTGGAAGCTCCTCCTGGCTCATCGAGCGAAGAGCGCCTCTGCGCGCTGCGGCATCTAACCCGGCTCTACGCGGCAGCGCTTGAGCTACCTAATGCCGAGCCGGAGGACTCAGATCCGCCTGACCTGCCCGAGAGCTACCGGCTCGCGGTCCGCCAACGCCTGTCTACGTTCCCCGTAGGTATGTACTGGCAGGTATACGACCCTTTCGTGGAGGAGCCGGACGGCCCCGGCAGTGGGTCGCTCACGGATGACCTGGAAGACACGTACGCTGATCTCAAGGAAGGCCTTGAGTGCTTCGGCACGCACCCGAATACAGCTATCTTCAACTGGCGGCTGCTCTTCACCGCCCACTGGGGCGCGCACGTCGTATCCGCGATACGGGCACTCCACTGGTACGACCCGGCGTGAGCCCTAACAATTCGTCCAAGCCGACGCCGCTTCGCGGCGCGGCTTAACTCAGGTGTTAGCGCCCATGAAATCAGCTCTAGTAGTCGTGGCGCTCTCAACAGCAGGGTGCGCATCACAGTCGGCCCTGACATTCCACGATGATTTTGAGCAGCACACCGGTCAGTGGGTCACCGTCTCGGGAACGTTGCTGGTCGGCGGCGAGCGCATTGTTCTTTGCCCTCCATCTGTCACTGAAGATGTGGAAGGCTGTCTGGCGGTCCGGGCCGAGGAAGCGAGTAAGACGATTTCTGCCCTACATGCCAAGTGCGCCATGGTTTCGGGCGTACTTCACCCACCGGAGCCCACACGCGCAGAACGCGGAGTCGGGATCAGGGGAAGTATTCGGGAAGCAAGCGCGGTGTCCTGCAATGGGCGCTAACAATTCGTCCAAGCCGACGCCGCTTCGCGGCGCGGCTTAACTCAGGTGTTAGGCGGCGCTCGAACATTCACGCAGGGGAAGTCATGAAAGCTGCAACCACGCTCCACGATGTTCGAGTTCCTACCCGCTACAAGCTGGCGGCCATCTGGGCCTCGGTGATGTCCTGCTTCATCTATGCCGATTACTTCGAGCTCTACGTGCCAGGCAAGCTGCAAGGCATGCTCGCCGGGCGCATGGAGCCGTTGGGGCCAGTCACTCAGGGCGTGCTGCTCGGAACCTCGGCCATGCTGGCGGTGCCGAGCCTCATGATCGCCCTGTCGGTGCTACTGCCACCCGGCCCGTGCCGATGGCTCAACCTCGTGGTCGGCCTGCTCTATGCCGTCCTCCAGTTGCTGGTCATTTCGCACAGCGGCTGGGCGTTCTACATCGGCTTCGGGCTCTTGGAAGTGGCGCTCATGGCCTTCGTCGTATGGACCGCATGGCGCTGGCCAACGGTAGTTGGTCAAGCCGCTGGCGGCGAAGTGCTCGTTGCCGCCGCCTAACAATTCGTCCAAGCCGACGCCGCTTCGCGGCGCGGCTTAACTCAGGTGTTAGCGCCCATGAAATCAGCTCTAGTAGTCGTGGCGCTCTCAACAGCAGGGTGCGCATCACAGTCGGCCCTGACATTCCAAGATGATTTTGGGCAGCACACCGGTCAGTGGGTCACCGTCTCGGGAACGTTGCTGGTCGGCGGCGAGCGCATTGTTCTTTGCCCTCCATCTGTCACTGAAGATGTGGAAGGCTGTCTGACGGTCCGGGTCGAGGAAGCGAGTAAGACGATTTCTGCTCTACATGCCAAGTGCGCCATGGTTTCGGGCGTACTTCACCCACCGGAGCCCACACGCGCAGAACGTGGAGTCGGGATCAGGGGAAGTATTCGGGAAGCAAGCGCGGTGTCCTGCAATGGGCGCTAACAATTCGTCCAAGCCGACGCCGCTTCGCGGCGCGGCTTAACTCAGGTGTTAGGCCCCAGACATGACCAAGCTAGCTCCGGGAGAGAAGATCGTCGCACTTGGCGTCTATCGCTACGCCGGCGAAGTCGAATGCGAATTGCGTATTGTTTTCAGCCCGGTCCGCTATGGAACGGGAGACTACGAGGATGATCCCGCCGTTGCGGAAGACCGCGTGGAAGATGCTTTCTATGTTCAGTACGGTTCCACTACAGAGCGAGGCGTGTTCAACAGTGGCACAGGGCCGTACCCAACTATCGAGCAAGCGCGTGCGGCCGCTGACGCTGCGCGTGGCATCGGTGCCACCGTCCGTTGGCTTCCGGCTGGGGCCTAACAATTCGTCCAAGCCGACGCCGCTTCGCGGCGCGGCTTAACTCAGGTGTTAGCTGCCTTTACCTACAACAAGGAGTGTGTCGTGAAAAAGACCATCGCTGCTCTTAGCCTCTCCCTCTGTCCGCTTCTGGCGATCGCCGGCCCGGGAATTCGATTCGATACGGTTCTGCTGAAAGCAGGAAAACCTGAAGTTCGTCAGAGCACGTGGGTCCCGTTCGGCCAGGAAGCCGTCATTGAAATTCCCGGCAAGGTCCGAGTCGTTGTCAGTGCGCAAACTCCGTCGGGCGAACGCTCGCGGGTGAAGGGAACTCTCTATCGGTTCTCCGGCGGCAAATGGGTTCAAGAGTGGGCGCCGGACATGCAAGGGGACCTTTCCAAGACTCCATCGTTCGAGAAGGATCTGCAGGGCACCGCTTACCACGTCGTTGTCATGCCCCGCGCCGCTAACGAACCGTCCTCGAGCGGCAGCTAACAATTCGTCCAAGCCGACGCCGCTTCGCGGCGCGGCTTAACTCAGGTGTTGGGCTGCACATGAAAGTATCCCTACTCGTGGCGGCTCTAATGGTCGCAACCTCATGCTCCACATCCGGCAAACACGCGTCCGGAAGCTCCGAACAGCGGGTTTGGTCCAGCAGCGAGCTAAACTCGCGCGCAAGAGAACTCGATGGAGTCGAGCTTGTGGTGGATGCGTATCTCATCCATGAACCTGAGAACTACGGCCTTTGGGATAGTGAGCAGGCCGCCCGCCAGGGAAAGCCATCGGCCTGCATATCGCTGATCTATCCCAAAGCAATCGCGGGACAGGTAATTGCCTCCAATCGAAGGCAGGTGCGCCTGCGCGGAACATTTGTGCGAAACGTCACCGCGGACAGCGGGATCTATCTGGGGCTGTGTAACTACACCGGGCTTCGCGTCGCGGAGGTTCTACGCTAGTGCAGCCCAACAATTCGTCCAAGCCGACGCCGCTTCGCGGCGCGGCTTAACTCAGGTGTTAGGGGGCTGGATGAGGTTTCTAGCGTTGCTGGCAACTACCGCTGCGCTTCTGCCGGCTTCGGCGCACGCTATCTGTGCCATCGAGCCACTCGAACCTGAACTCCGCGCCGCCGACGTGGTGTACGTCGGCACTGTCGTTCGGTCAGAACTGGCGCGTGAGCTTCCTTCGGCCGCAACCGCCGAGAACGTCTCGCAGCGCCGGGTAGAGCTGCGCCACACGCTCCGGCCTGACATTGTCTTTAAAGGCAATCCGGCCTCGGCGGCGTCCGTCATATCGGCATGGCAGTACAACCCGCCCAGGTCCAAGCGCACCGTTGAGTTCACTGAGTTGCCGGTCGTGATGCCGGGCGACACGCTTCTCGTCGTTGCCCGCACCGGCAAGCCCACAAACTTGGGCCTGTGCTCGCCTACCCGCAAGTGGAGCGCAGAAACAGCTGGGGTGGCGAGCGCGGTATTCCGGCCAGCCCCCTAACAATTCGTCCAAGCCGACGCCGCTTCGCGGCGCGGCTTAACTCAGGTGTTAGGCCCCGTGGTGTTGGTTGAACGCATCGTGCGCAGGTTGAAGTTCTGCCGCACCGTGCGGTTTCCGTCCGGCTCGCGTTGCAAATTCGCCGCGCATGCCGGTCCATTCGCGCCTTCGGCAGCTTCACCTAGGTTCCGGGCCTGGCTCAGCATGCCGCTCAACGCTTCGGGCGGCCGGACCTCTCGGCCATGCTGGCTCATGCGGTCTCACCTGCCGTAGCATCCGCTGCAGGTGTTGGCTCTTCCTTGTGTAGCTTCTCGCCAGGGCCGGGGCCTAACAATTCGTCCAAGCCGACGCCGCTTCGCGGCGCGGCTTAACTCAGGTGTTAGCCCTCAAGGAGAGTTCCATGCGCATGTACGTTGCCGTTGCATTTCTTCTTGTAACCACCGCAAGTCTTGCGGCGGACCCGACGCCGGAACAGGTTGAGGCTGGAGTAAAGAAGGCAGTCGTCTTCGAAGTTGTTCCCGACCTGGCGGGAAAGGCGACATCGTGTAAGTACTCGATGACGCAGGACAGAGCTACTAATCAGCCCGATCCTACATTTCACCCGTCAGACAAGTACGTCACTGATGCGTGTGAGAAGCTACGCAAGCGTCAGTGGGCGGTGAGGCGCAATACGATCGGAGCTGTTCAGCCCGTATATGACTACTGTCAGTGGTCTGAAGTGATCCCGGATAACGCTATCTGTCGCGTGGTTCCTCAGCAATGAGGGCTAACAATTCGTCCAAGCCGACGCCGCTTCGCGGCGCGGCTTAACTCAGGTGTTAGCGCCCACGCCGGAATGCAATGCGGTTGTCGGGCTAATCGCTCTTCGAGCTTCGTAGCTCACGGCCACATCGGCTCGTAGGTTCACGGCTGCAAGCTCGCGCCGCTCCAATCTGCTCGCCGCGGTCATCGCCCGATCGGCGGCGCCAACTTGCCGGCCACATCGGTTCCGGCGTCGTCACCGGCCTCGCCGTTCGGCGCGCCTGCGGCGCCCCGCTCCCGCTGTCTCGCGGGTCTCGCTCTTCGTGCCAGAATCCGGCCACGTGGAGCAGCGGGCCAGTATCCCGGCGCGTGGGCTCTAACAATTCGTCCAAGCCGACGCCGCTTCGCGGCGCGGCTTAACTCAGGTGTTAGGTGCCACAGGAGAGATGCATGCTGTCGCTATTAGGTCTCGCCCTCCGGCTCACCTGGCTTGTCGTGCTGGGCTATTGGGCGTGGTCCGCACGCTCAGTCAAGGCGGCTGCATCCACGGAATCGTTCGGCATGCGCTTGGCCGCTTACTGGTTGCCGCTGCTATTCGCCGGCCTCTTGCTCGGGCCCGGGCGTTGGTTTGGTCACTCGTGGCTTCGCGATCAGTTTGTGCCGCACACCATGCCGGTCTTCGCGGTCGGCCTTGCGCTGGCCATGGCCGGCGCAGCGTTGTGCATCTATTCCCGGATTCTTCTCGGACGGAACTGGAGCGCCACGGTCCAGCTCAAGCAGGACCATGAGCTCATCCAATCTGGCCCATATCGCTCCATCAGGCACCCGATCTACACGGGCTTCCTGTTGCTCTTCCTCGGCAGTGCCGTACTTACCGGCGATTGGCGCGGGCTCCTCGCGGTCGCCATCGTCTTCGTTTCGTTTTGGCGCAAGCTGCGGCTGGAAGAGAAATGGTTGGGCCAGCACTTCGGCCCCGCCTATCAGGCGTACCGCGAGCGCACCAAAGCACTGATCCCGGCAGTGCTTTAAGGTGGCACCTAACAATTCGTCCAAGCCGACGCCGCTTCGCGGCGCGGCTTAACTCAGGTGTTAGCGCCCACACTGGGAAGCACTCCGGCGCTTGAATTGTTTCGTCGCGTCCGAGCTTTGCGTCGCTTCCGGCCCGTTTCGCGGGACATATCTCGGGCGGCTTGGCTCTGCAGCAACACGGCGCCTGTCAGTCGTCGCAGCCAACCGCAGTTGCATCCGGGCCGTTGTCTTCGCGCTCGTCGGCTTCCGGCTTCGCAGCCGCATCCAAGCATCGCTTTTCGTGCAACACTTTTGCCTCGTGGAGCGGCACGCTCGTATCCGGGCGTGTGGGCTCTAACAAGTCGTTCAACCCGACGCCGCTTCGCGGCGCGGGTCAACTCTGGTGTTAGGCCCCTTGTTGAGCAAACTCGCCGCCGCAGTTGACCACGCGCTCAGCCGAGTCTTGCTCGGTCTGTTGGGCGTTCTCGTCACTGCATCCATTGGCGTGTTCGCGCTGGGGTTCGTGTCGGTCAACCCCTTACGGGAACCGGCGGCATTTCTGGTGGGCCTCGGCGGCTGCTTGGGGCTCCTCGGCTGGTGGCTGCGCGTCGCTTTCCGCTCATCGTCGCTTGCTCGCCGTCCACGTCTGCGGGGCGCAACTGGCGCGTCTTTGTTGCTCGGCTTGGCTACCGTTCTGTATCAGCTCGCGAGGTTGCCGCTAAGCGCCGGCGCGCTTCCATTCCTTGCGGTCGTCGGCGCCGCCGCGATCTTTATGTTCTTGGGCACGCTAGGCATCGCCGGTTCGGGGCCTAACAATTCGTCCAAGCCGACGCCGCTTCGCGGCGCGGCTTAACTCAGGTGTTAGGCGTCATGGAGCCACTTCTGCAGCAAGCGTATGAGGCCCTGCTTGATCTCGAGGAGCGGTTTGGTGCTCGCCTCTCGAACCGCGATGCAATTCTGGAAGAGATCCAGGATGGCGGGTCCTCCTATCGGATAGACCTAGCAAGCTTTAACGGGTTGGTCCGAGAGCTCGCCGCGTCTATTCCTGATTTGGGCCCGGAAGAGGCACTTGCCCGTTTGGTACGCATCAGGCTGCTGTCACTGGCGCTCGAGGAAGAGTTCCGGAGCCTATCGAACTCTATCGAGAAAGCAGTCTCGGAGCTTTCCGGCCATGTCGCCTAACAATTCGTCCAAGCCGACGCCGCTTCGCGGCGCGGCTTAACTCAGGTGTTAGGCCCCAGAGGAAGCAATGCGCCTACTTGCAGCAATAGCACTACTTCTCCTTACCGCTTGCTCGAGTTCGCAAGCACCGGCACAGGACCGTTGGCACCAGCTCGCCGAAGAGTCAGACCGACTCACGTCGACTTTTAGTGGAAAGGTATGGGAGCAGCAGATGCTGCCTATCCACAACGCCTTCTGGGCAGGCGTGGTCGATGTGTGCGGGCCGCAGATGCGAGCGGCGGGAATTGAAAAGTTCCAGGCCGTCGCCGTGATCAGCGCGGATGGCACCGTGACCGAATACCTGCCGGATTCCTCAGCCCCGCCGCTCCGATGCTTTTCGAAGCAAATGGTTGGCCGGAAATATCCGGCCCCGCCGCAAGCTCCGTTCTACGAGCGCTATACCGTCAGCCTTGGCGGCAGCTAGGCTGGGGCCTAACAATTCGTCCAAGCCGACGCCGCTTCGCGGCGCGGCTTAACTCAGGTGTTAGGCCCCGCATGAAGCTTTCGATCCCATTGACGTCTCCCTGGAAGGATCTGCTGGCTCACGGCCTACTGCTTGCCGGGATATTGGGCCTTGTCGCGCTGGCGCATTTCGGTTCTCGCAACCCGGACACGACGGCGGCCCTCGAGCGGGCCTATCCCGGCCAGCTCCCGGTGATCGTTTCGGCACGCTATGCGACCGGGCCGCAGCACAGCACTGGGCGGGTCAGCTACGTCCTCCTGCCGTCGTTCTTCGCTCACTCCCGCTTGGTAACAGCTGAGCGCCGCAACGCGGAGCCCGTAAGGCTTTCAGAGTCAGGTGCAGTGCCGTTTCCGGTTCTCGCCCTGCTAGTGCTGGCGCCAGCTGTCCCGTACTTCCGTGGTCGTTGGCGTTGCCGCAGGGCGGGGCCTAACAATTCGTCCAAGCCGACGCCGCTTCGCGGCGCGGCTTAACTCAGGTGTTAGGCGCCAAATGCTGCCTGATGGCGATCGGAAGAAAGCGTCCGTTAGACTCAGCGCGTCAAGGGGAACTCTATGCGAATCTACGTCCAAGCCACTGGCGCCGTGTTGCTGGTTTGCCTCGCCTGTGTCCCGCTGTGTCGGGCGCAGCAGATATATAAGTGCAAGAACAATAGCGGTGTTTTTGCGTACCAACAGACCCCTTGCGCAAATGTGTCGGCCACTCAAAGTGTGCGCGGCTATACCCCTGTCCCAGATGCGCCTCGGAACTACGCACCGCAGCGCAGATACGCTTCGCCAACCGGCTATGCCGCGCCTAGCGGCAGCAGTGCAGGCTCAGCGATGATTTCGGGCGGCGGCATTATGCAAAATCAGCAGCGCTATCCCACTCGTGAAGAAGAGGCTGCCGCTCGGCGCGCACAGCGCCGGAGTCAGGGCGGTACAACGGCGACTCTCCTCGAACAGCCGACCGTCGTAACCGATCAATACGGCGGTCGCTATCAGAAGCCTCCGGGTTCAAACATCGTCATTGATGAACGTACTGGCAAACCATGCTTCCTCGTTGGTCAGACACTCGAATGTCATTAGCTATCGACACCGCAAGGTTGGCGCCTAACAATTCGTCCAAGCCGACGCCGCTTCGCGGCGCGGCTTAACTCAGGTGTTAGGCCCCAGATGATGGTCATCG
>NZ_VTRV01000126.1 GCF_008274655.1 Cognatilysobacter lacus
CCGTCGACAACGC
This sequence comes from Cognatilysobacter lacus, assembly GCF_008274655.1. GTDB lineage: Bacteria > Pseudomonadota > Gammaproteobacteria > Xanthomonadales > Xanthomonadaceae > Cognatilysobacter > Cognatilysobacter lacus. Next base: position 14 of record NZ_VTRV01000126.1, read on the forward strand.
CGCGGCCACCACCGCTGCTGCCGCGAACGACGCCGCCGCGACCGCTGCGAACGCCACGGCCAATGCCGCGAGCGACGCCGCTGCCGCTGCGAACAAGGTTGCCAACAAGGCCGATGCAGCTGCTGCCGAAGCCAAGGCCGAAGCGAAGAAGTAATCCTCGTCGTTCGACGATGTACCGGGAGGCCCGCGAAAGCGGGCCTTCTTCTTTGGCGGGTGGTTACTGCGAACGGGGCGCGCAACAGGGCGACCATCGAGTCCTCCGGCGGTCGACGCGCTGCGACGATGGCGCCCGAACCGTCGGAAACGCTAGGTCGAGCAGGAATGCGCGGATCCGTGGCAGGCCATTGATGGCATCGCAATCCGCCCGCGACGAAGAGTCGTACGGAGTGCCGTCTTGACGGCGAAACCACGACTGCGCGCGTGCGCTGGCTGGCCCCCTCGCCCGCCATGTGGTTTGATCGCGCGTTCTGCTTTCCCCGTGCCTGCCATGCCCGTCATCCAGTCCCAGCTCGACCCGCGCTCCGCCGATTTCCAGGAGAGTGCGATGCACCATCGCGCTCTCGCCGACGAACTGCGCGCGCGCCTTGCCCGCGCGGCGGATGGCGGCGGCGAAACGGCGCGCGATCGGCATACCTCGCGCGGCAAGCTGCTGGCGCGCGACCGCATCAGCACGCTGCTCGACGAAGGCTCACCGTTCCTCGAGATCGCGCCACTTGCCGCCGAAGGCATGTATGACGACGCCGCGCCCGCTGCAGGCATGGTCTGCGGCATCGGCCGCGTACTTGGTCAGGAAGTGGTGGTCGTCGCGAACGACGCGACGGTCAAGGGCGGCACGTATTTCCCGATGACGGTGAAGAAACACCTGCGTGCGCAGGAAGTCGCGCTCGAGAACAACCTGCCGTGCATCTATCTCGTCGATTCGGGCGGTGCATTCCTGCCACTGCAGGACGAAGTTTTCCCTGACAAGGAACACTTCGGCCGCATCTTCTACAACCAGGCGCGCATGTCGGCGCTCGGCATCCCGCAGGTCGCGGTGGTGATGGGCAGCTGCACCGCCGGCGGCGCGTATGTGCCCGCCATGTGCGACGAAAGCATCATCGTCAAGGAACAGGGCACGATCTTCCTCGGCGGCCCGCCGCTGGTGAAGGCTGCTACGGGCGAGGTGGTCGATGCAGAGGCGCTCGGCGGCGCCGACGTGCACACCAGCATCTCCGGCGTGGCCGATCACTTCGCGCAGGACGACGACCACGCGCTGCAGATCGCGCGCGACATCGTCGCTAGCTTCAATCGGCGCAAGGTGCTGCCGGTAACGTCGATACCTTCGCGCCAGCCGCGTTACCCGGCCGAAGAGCTCTATGGCGTGGTGCCGAAGGACGCGCGTCGCCCGTTCGACATCCGCGAGGTCATCGCACGCATCGTCGACGGCAGCGAGTTCCAGGAGTTCAAGGCGCGCTACGCGAAGACGCTGGTGACGGGCTTCGCGCACCTGCACGGGTATCCGGTCGGCATCGTCGCCAACAACGGCATCCTGTTCGCCGAGAGCGCGCTCAAGGGCGCGCACTTCATCGAGCTGTGCAACCAGCGCGGCATCCCGCTGGTGTTCCTGCAGAACATCACCGGCTTCATGGTCGGTCGCAAGTACGAGAACGCGGGCATTGCGAAGGACGGCGCGAAGATGGTGACCACCGTGGCGTGCTCGCACGTGCCGAAGTTCACTGTCGTCATCGGTGGCAGCTTCGGCGCGGGCAATTACGCGATGTGCGGCCGCGCCTACGGTGCGCGCTTCCTGTGGATGTGGCCGAACGCGCGGATAAGCGTGATGGGCGGCGAGCAGGCCGCCAGCGTGCTGGCGACGGTGCGGCGCGACGCGTTGGAAGGCGCCGGCAAGAGCTGGAGCGCCGAGGCCGAGGACGCGTTCAAGGCGCCGCTGCGCGAGCAGTACGAGCAGCAGGGCAACCCGTATTACGCGACCGCACGATTGTGGGACGACGGCATCATCGATCCGGCGGATACGCGCCGTGTCCTTGGACTGGGGCTGTCGGCGTCGCTCAATGCACCCATCGAGGACCGCACCCGCTTCGGCGTCTTCCGGATGTAGCGGCGGCCTGCACGGCTGCTCGAATGAACGCCGGTTGACCATTGTCGCGCGGACCGGTGTCCAATCCGACGAAGTTCGGGGTCGGGCGGCCGGTCACGGTTTTCACGTCAAGGCTGCGTGATAGCCTCGGTTTTCCCATCCCGCCCCCGAGGGACATCCCATGGCTATCTTCCCGAACACCAGCAACAAGCGCGATGGCGCACCGATGCCCGAGTCCGCGCTCGGCAAGGACGCGTCGCCCAACGAGTTCGCATTCGCACCGCCGACGAACGCACCGGCGCCTTCCGCGATCGCGCCTGTCGCGCCCGCCGCCCGTCCGGCAACGCGCGAAGCCAAGGAGTCGGTGATCGCGTCCGACGTATCGATCGAAGGCCGCATCCAGGGCGCCGGCAACGTCCGCATCGCGGGCCGCTTCACCGGCGACATCGCCGTCGAAGGCGACCTGACGATCGAAGTCGGCGCGCGCGTCAACGGCGGCATCAAGGCGCGGCGCGTCGTCATCGCAGGCGAGCTCGAAGGCAACGTCGAATCCGCGCAGCGGGTCGAGGTTGTCGAAACCGGTTCGCTGGTCGGCGACATCAAGGCCGGCGCGGTCACCGTCGCACCCGGCGCGCGCATGCGCGGCATGGTCGAATTCGGCTGGGGCGATTCCGGCAATGGTGCCGTGACCGGCGGCAAGAGCAAGGGCGACACCACGCCGGAGGCCGGCAGCGCGGCATGAGCGCTGTCCGACCCGGCTTGCCGGGCGCGACACGGAGCTGTCCGCACTGCAAGACGATCATCCTCGACACCGCGAGCGTCTGCCCGGGGTGCCGGCATCACCTGCGTTTCGACGCAGCCGCCGGCACCGATCCGCAGCGCACGACGTCGCTGGCGGTCGAGGGCTCACTGCGCGCCGAGCGCCCGGGTGAAGCGATCGAATACACGATGGTGCTGGTGATCCGCAACGAACGCGGGGACGAGGTGAATCGCCAGGTGATCGGCGTCGGCGCACTCGAAGGCGAGCAGCGCCGGAGCTTCAGCGTGACGGTCGAGACCAACGTGGTGCCCGCGGGCAAGGGTCGACGCCGCTAGCGAGCAGCGGCACGCTCGCCTCAGCCGTTCGGGTCGCAGCCCCCGCAGGAGCCACAGCCGTCCTGCGCTTTCGGCGCAGGCGCAATGCGCCGACCGAGCTTCGAGAGTCGGACCGAGCCGCTGTCGATCAACCGGATCGCGACCCAGCCACGCAGGCGTCGGGCGGCGGTCGGGCATCGCGTCACGAACACATACACGACGCTCGCAACGACCGCGGCGCCGACGACGATGTACTGCAGGTTCATCGTGTCGGCCACCGTCAGCCTCCGAGCCGGCTGGCGATCTGGTGCGTCAGCATGGATGCAAGGTAGGCCAGCGCGAACAGGTAGCCGGCGGCGATGCCGACCTGTTTCCAGGAGTTGGTCTCGCGTCGGATCGTGGCGAGCGTCGACACGCACTGCGGCGCGTAGATGAACCAGACGAGCAGCGAAAGCGCGGTGGCGAGCGACCAGTCCTGCGCGATCAGCGGCGACAGCGCGTTCGCGGCGTCGGCGGCGTTCGCGGTCGACAGCGCATAGATCGTCGCGAGCGACGACACCGCCACTTCGCGCGCGGCCATGCCTGGCACCAGCGCGATGCAGATCTGCCAGTTGAATCCGAGCGGCGCAAAGAACGCCGTCATCGCGTGCCCGATGCGGCCGGCGAAGCTGTAGTCGATCGCATGCCCGATGGCGCCCGCCGGTGCTGCCGGGAAGTTGAGCAGGAACCACAGCAGGATCGTGAGCGCGAGGATGATGCCGCCCACGCGGCGCAGGAAGATGCCCGCACGCTCGGCCAGGCCGATCGCCAGGTCACGCGGATGCGGTAGCCGATACGACGGAAGTTCGAGCATCAGCGGGTGCTCGCCCTTGTCGCTGCGCCACTTCTTCATCACCCACGCCACCGCGAGCGCACTGACGATGCCCGCCGCGTAGAGCGCGAACAGCACCACACCCTGCAGGTTCAGAACGCCCAGCACCCTGTGCCGCGGGATGAACGCGCCAATCAGCAGCGCATACACCGGCAGTCGCGCGGAGCACGTCATCAGCGGCGCGACGAGGATGGTGGCGAGCCGGTCGCGTGGATCCTGGATCGAGCGTGTCGCCATGATCCCGGGGATCGCGCAGGCGAAGCTCGACAGCAGCGGGATGAACGATCGTCCCGACAACCCTGCGGCCGACATCATGCGATCCAGCAGGAACGCAGCGCGCGGCAGGTAGCCCGATTCCTCGAGCGCGAGGATAAAGAAGAACAGGATCAGGATCTGCGGCAGGAACACCACGACACCGCCGAGCCCGGCGATCACGCCCTCGGCCAGCAGGCTTGTGAGCGGCCCGGGCGGCAGGGTGTGGTGCACCTCGGCCGCGAGCCACTTCGCGCCGGCGTCGATAACGTCCATCACCGGCGTCGCCCAGGCATACACCGCCTGGAAGATCAGGAACATCACCGCGGCCAGCGCGACGAGGCCGAAGACCGGATGCAGCAGCCAGCGATCGAGCGCGTCGTCGATCTCGGCCGTGCGACGCGGCATCCGTACGGCCGCGAGCAGTATCTGGCGCGTGCGTGCGTGCAGCGCGTCGATGTCGGCGGCAGTGGGGCCGGCCGTGTTGGGATCCGCCGGCGGCAGCGTCGCGCAGCCGCGGTCGAGCACGTCCACGAGCGCTTTCGCGCCGCCGGCGCGCACCGCCACGGTCGAAACCACCGGAACGCCCAGCTCGCTTGCCAACCTGCCGAGATCGACCTCGATGCCACGGCGCTTGGCCACGTCCATCATGTTGACGGCCACCACCATTGGCCGCCCCAGCTCGCGCATTTCGAGCGCGAACCGCAGGTGCAGGCGCAGGTTCGTGGCGTCCACCACGCAGACGATCACGTCCGGCGCGGCCTCGCCCGGATAGAAGCCGCGGCAGAGATCGCGCGTAACCGCCTCGTCGAGGCTCGCGGCCTGCAGGCTGTACGCGCCGGGCAGGTCGAGCACGACGTATTCGCGACCCGACGGCGCCGCGAACCGGCCTTCCTTGCGCTCCACGGTCACGCCGGCGTAGTTCGCCACTTTCTGCCGGCTGCCGGTCAACCGGTTGAAGAGCGCGGTCTTTCCGCAATTGGGATTGCCTACGAGCGCCAGACGAAGCACGGCGGCGCTCATGACTCCACCGTTTCGCGTCCAAGGGCCGTGTGTGCGGTCCGCACCGGGTCGGCGACGCACACGCCGACACGCGCGGCCTCGCGGCGGCGGAGGGCAAACCGGGTGTAGCCGACCTGCACCAACAGCGGCTCCGCTCCGACGGGGCCGGCGGCCACAACCTCGACCCGCTCGCCAGCGACGAACCCGATCTCGCGCAGGCGGCGAGCCACCGAGTCGTTCGCCGTCGCGTCTTCGACGCCGATGACGGTCGCTGCGGTGCGATAAGGCAGCTCGGAGAGCTTCACGTTGCGCCAACCCAAATGGGAATGGTTCGCATTCTAGCACCACGTGCCTGCCGGCCCGGAGCGCGGCGGGCGGGGCTTCGGCCGCCACACACGCGACGAACGGAGAGCGCGCCGAACCGAGCGGCTATGATCACGGGCCCACCCCGGGCATGCGTCGATGAGCCATCCCCTGCTCCATTTCCGCGAGGGCGCGGTCGCGCGGCTCCGGCTCAACCGGCCGCAGCTGCACAACGCCTTCGATGCCACGGTCATAGCCGCCCTGACCGGCGCGCTGGACGGCGTAGCGCGCGACCCCGACGTGCGCGCCGTGGTCATCGAGGGCGAAGGTGCCTCGTTCTCCGCGGGCGCCGACCTCAACTGGATGTGCGCCATGGCGGAGGCGAGCGAAGCGGTCAACCGCGACGACGCGCTCGCCCTCGCCCGCCTGATGCGGCGCCTCGACGAGCTGCCCAAACCGACCATTGCACGCGTCCATGGTCCCGCGTTCGGCGGCGGCGTCGGACTGGTCGCCTGTTGCGATATCGCGATCGCTTCGTCGAACGCACGCTTCGGCTTGACGGAGAGCAAGCTCGGCCTGCTGCCGGCCGTGATCTCGCCGTATGTCGTCGCGGCCATGGGTGCGCGCGAGGCGCGCCGCTGGTTCGCGACCGCGGAAATCTTCGACGCGGCGACCGCGCTTCGGATCGGCCTGCTGCATGAGGTGGCCGACGACGAAGCCGCGCTCGACGCGGCGGTGGCGCGCCAGCTCGACCTTTTGCTGAAGGCCGGCCCGATCGCGGCGTCGGGCGCCAAGCAACTCGTGCGCACCGTTGCTTCGCATTCCGACCGCGACCGCCACGACGCCGAGAACGCTGCGCTGATCGCGCGCCTGCGCGTGTCCCCCGAGGGGCAGGAAGGCATCGGCGCGTTCCTCGAAAAACGCCGGCCTGCGTGGTGCGCGTGAGGCGCCAGGCATGACCGCAAACGGCAGCATCGCCACCCGGCGACCCGACCTGCGCCGATCACCCAGCGCGCGTCAGCAAGAGCGTACGCGCGCCTCTGACAGCACCGACCTGCGACGTTCGCGCGACGCCCGTCGCGGCACTCCCAATATCGAAGCGGCCCATCGCCGCGCGGAAGCCTCCTGCTGATGTTCCAGAAAGTCCTGATCGCCAATCGTGGTGAGATCGCGTGCCGCGTCATCCGTACCTGCCGAGCGCTTGGCATCCGCACGGTCGCCGTGTATTCCGAGGCCGACGCAGACGCACAGCACGTGCGACAGGCGGACGAGGCCTACTGCATCGGCGGCCCGCGCCCGCAGGACTCATATCTGCGCGGCGACGCGATCGTCGACGTCGCACTCAGATCCGGTGCGCAGGCGATCCATCCGGGCTATGGGTTCCTCAGCGAGAACGCCGACTTCGCCGACGCCGTCGAGGCCGCGGGCATCGCATTCATCGGGCCGCCTGCGGCATCGATGCGCAAGATGGGCAGCAAGGCGGGCGCCAAGGACCTGATGCAGGCCGCCGGCGTGCCGGTGGTGCCCGGCTACACCGGCGACGATCAGGACGGCGCCGTGCTGCAGCGCGAGGCCGACCGCATCGGGTATCCGCTGATGATCAAGGCCGCGCACGGCGGCGGCGGCAAGGGCATGCGCATCGTGCGCACGTCCCCTGAATTCGCTGCCCATCTTGAAAGCTGCCAGCGCGAGGCACGCAATGCGTTCGGGCGCGACCGCGTGCTTCTCGAACGCTACATCGAGAAGCCGCGACACATCGAAATCCAGGTGTTCGCCGATCGCTTCGGCAACACGATCCACCTGTTCGAGCGCGAGTGCTCCGCGCAGCGTCGCTACCAGAAGGTGCTGGAGGAATCGCCGTCGCCGTTCCTGACGCCCGATCTTCGGCGTGAGATGGGCGAGGCGGCCGTGCAGGCGGCACGCGCGATCGACTACGTCAATGCGGGCACCGTCGAGTTCATCGTGGCGCAGGACGGCAGCTTCTATTTCATGGAGATCAACACGCGCCTGCAGGTCGAGCATCCGGTGACCGAGATGGTCACGGGGCTCGACCTCGTCGAGTGGCAGTTGCGCGTTGCATTCGGCCTGCCATTACCGCTTGCACAGGATGCACTGGCGCAACGCGGACATGCGATCGAAGTTCGGCTCTACGCCGAGGATCCGGACGCGGGTTTCCTGCCCGGTTCGGGGCGGCTCGAGCGCCTGCGCCTGCCCACGGCATCGGAAGGCGTGCGTGTCGATTCAGGCGTCGTGGAAGGCGATACGGTCACCATCTTCTACGACCCGATGATCGCCAAGCTCATCGTGCACGGCGCCGATCGCGCGCAGGCGCTGGCACGAATGCGCGACGCACTGGCGCGCTCGGAGATCGTCGGGCCGAAATCGAACATCGAATTCCTGGAGCGGCTGGTGCGGCATCCGGCGGTGGTCGATGGCAGCATCGATACCGGCTACCTCGACCGCCATCTTGACGAATTCCTGGCGCGGCCGCAGGGCGAGGATCGCCTGCTGCTCGCCGCGGTGACAGCCCGCCTGATCGCCAGCGAGCGCGCATCCGAGCGTTGCAATGCGGCGTCCGCGGACCCCACGTCGCCGTGGGCCGCGCACGATGGCTGGCGCATCGGCGGCGCCGCACCGTGGCGGGTCGCGTTCGTGC
>NZ_VTRV01000127.1 GCF_008274655.1 Cognatilysobacter lacus
CGGCGCCGCCACCTTCCGCGCCACCGCCGCCGAGCATCTGCATCTCGTCGGCGATGATGTCGGTGAAGTAGCGCTTGGAATCGCCTTCACCGGACGTCGAATATTCGATACGGCCCTCGATATAGACCTGGCGACCCTTCTTCAGGTACTCGCCGGCGATCTCACCGAGCTTGCCGAACAGCTTTACGCGGTGCCATTCGGTCTTTTCGAGCTGGTTGCCTTCCTTGTCCTTACGCACGCTCGTCGTGGCGATGCTGATCGTGGTGATCGCCATGCCGCCCTGGGTGTACTTCACCTCGGGATCGTTGCCGAGGTTGCCGACGAGGATGACTTTATTGACGCCGCGTGCCATGGACTTTCCTTTACGGGTTCGTTTGGACGACCGACATTGGAGTATACCCGCGGCCCCGTGTCGGTCGGTCCAGGCCGGCTCGCCGTGTCAGATATGTCCGGGCGCCGGCGCGGGGCCGCCTATAATCGCCGGCCGCTTTCCCCCCAGCGAGACGCCTCGATGCAGCCCCCGTCCCTGACCGAGATCCAGGCACTCGCCCGCGAGCCGATGGCCGCCGTCGACCGCCTGATCCGCGAGCGCCTGAAGTCGGACGTGGTGCTGATCAACCAGGTAGCCGAATACATCATTGGCGCGGGCGGCAAACGGCTGCGCCCGATGCTGCTCCTGCTGGCCACCGGGGCGGCGGGCGGCGAGGCACTGATCGACGCCAAGGCGCACCAGCTCGCGGCGGTCGTCGAATTCATACACACCGCCACGCTGCTGCACGACGACGTCGTCGACGAATCGGACATGCGCCGCGGCCGTCGCACGGCGAATTCCGTCTGGGGCAATGCGGCGAGCGTGCTGGTCGGCGACTTCCTCTACTCGCGCAGCTTCCAGTTGATGGTCGAGCTGCAGCGCATGGAGGTGATGCAGATCCTCGCCGACACCACCAATCGCATCGCCGAGGGCGAAGTGCTGCAGTTGCTGCACATACGGAACCCGGACACCGACGAGGCTGCCTACCTGCGCGTGGTCGAACGCAAGACCGCAGTCCTGTTCGCAGCGGCAACCCGCCTGGGCGGCCTGCTCGCAGACGCGCCCGCCGAGCATTGCGACGCGCTCGAAACCTTCGGCCTCAACCTCGGCTACGCATTCCAGATCGCGGACGACGTGCTCGACTACGCGGCCGATGCCGATGCCCTCGGCAAGAATCTGGGCGACGACCTCGCGGAGGGCAAGGCAACGTTGCCGCTGATCCACGCCATTGCGCACAGCGATGCCGCTGCCTCCGCTCGGCTGCGGGACATCGTGTCGAACGGCGACGTCGAGTCGCTCGACGAGGTGATGACGGCGATCCGTGCGACCGGTGGACTGGATTACAGCCGCCGCCGCGCGAGCGAGTACGCCACGAAGGCCGAAGCCGCCCTGGCTACGCTGCCGTCCAACCCCTATTCGCGCGCCCTGCTCGGCCTCGCGCAATACGCGGTCTCGCGCGACACCTGAGCGGCACCGCGCGAGACGCAAGGGTGCCCTACTTGCGTGCGCCCGCCGCGCGCGCCGCCGCGAATCGTTCGCCGAAGAAGTCACCGAGCATCCGGTACGCACGCGGCGCCTGGCGCGCGTCGTAGCGGCAATTGCTGTTCGGGTCGTTGCCGGCGTCGGGCTCCGCGAAGCAATGCACGGCACCGCCGAAATCCACGAACTGCCAGTCGGCGCCCGCGCGCGTCATGTCCGCCTGCAGCTTGGCGACGTCTTCGCGCGAAACGGATTTGTCGGCTGCGCCGTTGAGCACGAGCAGCGGCGTGCGCACCGCCTTGGCGGTCGGCAACGTGGCATCCAGGCCCGCGTGCAACGTCACGGCACCGTCGAGCGCCGCGCCGCTGCGGACCAGCTCCAGCACGGACGTGCCGCCGAAACAGAATCCGAACGCGCCGATGTGGCGGGCGTCCAGCGGCGCGGTCGCGGCCTGCGCGCGCAGCATCTCCACCGCCTTCTGCATGCGCGCGCGCAGCTTGGGCCGGTCGCCCTTGAGCGCTCCGGCCGCGGCACCGGCCTCCTGCACGGTCTTGGGCCGCACGGCGCGGCCGTAGACGTCAGCGACCAGAACCACGTAGTCGCGGCCCGCGACGCGCTTCGCCTTCTCGACGGCAGACGGGTTGATGCCCATCCAGTTGGGAACCATCACCAGCCCGGGTCGAAGTTTCGGTCCGGCGTCGTCATAGACCAGCACGCCCTGGAACGGCTGGCCGTCGAGGGTCCACGCGACGTCACGCGTGCGCATTGCGGCCGATGCGTGGGCGGCAGTGAACGCCAGCAGCGTGGCAAGAACGATGCGAGTACGGGAGCGGCGGTTCATGGGCGTCTCCGGGAGAGGGCGAACCTCGAGCGTAACGCGACTCCGCCGAAGACCGCGTCGGGCGTGTCAGGCGACGCCGAGCCCCGGCAGGGCGCTGATTGCCGCTGGATCGAAGCCGGCGCGCTGCGCGAAATCGCGGCCACGTTCGACGTAATCACGATAGACGCCAAAGCTCGGCGCACCGGGCGACATCAGCACTACCGGCTTGCGGGCGTGCGCCGCGTGCAACGCCTCCACGGCGCGGGTCATCGCCCCGCCGAGGTCGGACGCCTGGAGCAACGCCCAGCCGCCCGCGTTCGCAACCGGCAGTAGCAGGTCGTGGATCCGCGCCCCGTTCGCGCCCATGGTGATGATCGCGCGCGGCGCGTTCCGGCGCATTTCTTGGGCGAAGTCGAACCAGTCGAGTCCACGATCGTGGCCGCCGACCAGGAGCGCGACATCGCGATCGGCGAAGCACTCGAGCGCCGCCAGCGTCGCGTGCGGCGTGGTGCTGATCGAATCGTTCACGTAGTCGATGCCGTCGCGGGTGCCGAGGATCTGCAGCCGGTGCGGCAGCGGGCTGAAATCGAACGCTGCCGGCGCGAGCGCCCGGGCATCGAGACCTAGCGCTTCGATCGCCGTAAGAACGGCCGCGAGGTTGCCGCGGTTGTGCCGACCCGGAAGCGGCAGGCCGCGCGTATCCATCACCGGTTCGCCCGCGCGATGCAGCACGTCACCCCGCAGATGCCAGCCGCGCCCGTCGCCGAACCAGCGGACGTCAATGCTCGCCGGTAGATCGAGCTGCGACAGGATCGGGTCGGCGGCGTTGAGCACGGCAATTCGCGGCGACGCTTCCGTGACGAGCCTGAGCTTGTCTTCGACGTAACGCTGGTGCGAACCATGCCAGTCGAGATGCTCGGGAAACAGGTTCAACACCACCGCGACCGCGGGACGCGCCCCGCTGGCTGCGACGTCTCCGGTCTGGTAGCTGGAAAGCTCGATCGCCCAGTAATCCGGTGCGGGCTCCGGATCCAGCAACTCCAGCAGCGGCAGGCCGATGTTTCCGGCGAGCGCCGTCCGGTGCCCGGCGCTGCGCAACAGGTGCGCGAGCAGCGACGTGGTCGTGCTCTTGCCCTTGGTGCCCGTGACGCACACGGCATGGTCGACGACGCCGTCGCTGCCCGCGTGCTCGGAAAACCACAACGAGGTGCCGCCGATGAAGCGCGTGCCTGCATCGCGCGCCGCCGACGCCGCATCACCGTACGGGCTGATGCCCGGCGACTTGACCACGATGTCGAACGCGGCGAGCGCCGCGCCGTCCACGGAGGTCGACACCGTGAGCGCGGCATCCTCGAGCAACGCCGCATCCGCAGCTTCGTCGCCGCTGCAGAACAGCGTCAGCGGCAAGCCGCCCAGGCTGCCGCGGATCGCTCGGTAGGCCGCGCGCCCCTCACGGCCCCAGCCCCATAGCGCTACGCGGCGGCCGTCAAGCTGCGAGATGCGCACGCAGGCGGGCCCAGAGCGCGTCGGGAATGCCGTGCTCGCCTGAGATCACGAGCAGCGATTCGATGACCGGCACGTCACCGAGCTTGGGCAGGATTTCGCGCGCGAAACGCTCAACAATCGCGTCCTCGCGCCATTCCGGTCGCTGCGCCAGGAATGCCATCGCGGCGCGCGATTCCTGTCCCTCGCCGACGCATTCGAACGGCTTGTGGTCGCGGTATTCGAGCAGGGCATCGAATCCGCCGGTCTGCGTTGCATCGTCGAGCAGGTTGCGCCCGAAGATGCCGACCAGCCGCGGCTTGCTCATGAACGGCGCCAGCGCGAGGAAAACGAAATGGCACTTGGGGCAGATCCCGCACCAGCGCTGCGCCGGGCGCTCGCCCATGATGTGGAAGTTGCGATTGCAGCTGGAGAAATGCTGGTCGTAGCGATCGGATTTCGCGAACTGTCGCGCGACCGCCAACTCGCTCAGCGGCCGCAGCAGCGAGTAGTAGCGAAGGTCGGCAGCCACGTGTGACCGCAGGTGCGATGCGAGCGCCTTCTCGAACGCCCAGCCCTTCGACCACTGGTGGTTCACCTCGCCGGTGCCCTCGATCATCGACCCGTAACTGGCCGAACGCTCGTTGGAGAACACGACCTGGTCGACCCCGTGCAACACCGCCGCCAGCGCAAGGATGGCCGAGTTCACGGCCGTGACCGGGATGTGCCCGTTCCATGCGCCGTTGCGGTTGTATTCGAACAACTGGGGCGCGAGCTGGCGCCCGATGTTCAGCGTCGGCAGCCCGGTGCGATCCGCACAGGCCGCGATCAGTTGCGAGCTGCCGATCCACGTCACGGTCTGCACGACGCCCGCACTGCGCAGCGACTCGATGCTCACCAGCGAATCCTTGCCGCCGCCGATGGCGACCATCGCGTGCTCGCGGAGGCCGAGCGCCGGTGCGGCGGGTGCGTTCCCTGCAGCGGCCGGAAACCGGATCGAACCGCGCAACGCCAGGCCATTGCGATAGGCGAACTCGCCCAGTCCGTTCTCGTAGACGTCGGTGAGGAACGCCGCGGTGCCCGCATCGATCGAGTAGCCCTCGATGCGGATGTCGCGCGGAACCGCCGCCTTGTAATAGCTGACGCCCGCGAGCAGGTGCAGCAACTGCACCGCGCGCTCGACCGCTTGCGCGGCGGCGGCGTCCAGCGCGAACGGCGCGCCCGGGATCGTGATGATCTCCACCATCTCGGGGCCGTCGTCGAATGCGTACACGAGCTGCACGACGCCGGTGGCGGCGTCCAGGCCGCAGCGGACGAAGCGGAAGCAGCCGATCGCGTCGCGCGAGAAGCGCCAGTCACTCATCGAGGATGTCCTCGGCCGGCAGCGGCCGCAGGTTGTAGGTATTCGCCATCGCCATGCCATAGGCACCGGCGTCGGCAACGAGCATCACGTCGTCCTCGGCCGTTGCGGCCGGCAGGCGACGCGCATGGCCGAGCACGTCGCCGCTCTCGCAGATCGGGCCGACGACGTCGAAGGTGTCGAGCGACGCATCGTCGATGCGCGTTAGGTTGTGGATGCCGTGGTAGGCGTCGTACATCGCCGGGCGCACGAGTGCGTTCATGCCGGCGTCGAGCCCGATGCGGCGCACGCCGTCCTTCTCGACGACCTGCGTGACATGCATCAGGAGTGCGCCCGCCTCGGCGACGAGAAAGCGGCCCGGCTCGATCGCCAGCCTGCAACGCGGGTATGCCGACTTGATGCCGCGCACGCCGTCCCGCCAGGTGTCGAGGTCGAACGGGCGCGCATCCGGCGTGTAGGGAATCGGGAAGCCGCCGCCGATATCGATGGTGTCGATGGCGTCGCTCGAATCCGCCAGCGCTGCGAGCGTGCCGTAAACCTCGCGCCAGTGCGCCGGGTCGTCGATACCGCTGCCCAGGTGCGCATGCAGCCCGGTGATGCGCACGCCGAGAATGCGCGCCTGCGCCATGAAGGCATCGAAGCGCGCGACCGGCAGGCCGAACTTCGCTTCGGCGCCGCCCGTCCTGACCTTCTCGTGGTGGCCTTCGCCGTGACCGAGGTCCAGCCGCAGCCACGCAGTGCGTCCTGCCAACACGTCGGGCCAGCGCTGCAGCAGTTCCATGCTGTCGAGCGTGACGTTGACGCCGGCGTCGAAGGCGGCCGCGTACTCGCGGCGCGGCGCGAAGCTCGGCGTGAAGAGGATGCGCGACGGCGCGAGCGACGGCAGCGTACGCATCACGTGCTGGACTTCCGCGAGCGATACGCATTCGAACCCGAACCCCTCGGCATTCAATGCTTCGAGGATGGCCGGGTGTGCGTTCGCCTTGAGCGCGTAGAAGCCGCAATCGACGAGGCCGCCGTCGAGCAGCGAACGTGCGCGCTCGCGAACCGTCGGCAGGTGATAGACGTACCGCGGCGTCCCGAGCGCCGCCCGTGCCAGCAGCTCGTCACGACGCGCAAGCCACCACGGCGCCGCGCGCTCGGGTCGACCGTGCACGACATCCCGCCACGCCGGGCCGAACACGCTCTCGTCGAGCACCGGCATCGCACCGCCGCGGACGAGTTCCGCGTGCAGCGTGGGCAGCAGGCCTTCCGCATCGGCCTCGTCGACGACGAAGGTCAGGTTGAGGTCGTTCGACGACTGCGAGATCAGGTGCACGCGCTCGCGCCCGAACGTCGCCCATACATCCGAGAGCTTGTGCAGCAGGGAGCGCATGCCGCGACCGACCAGCGTGATCGCCGCGCAGGGCGCGATCACTTTCACGCGGCAGACCTCCGACAGATCCTCGCTCAACGCGCTCAGCACGTTGGTGGTCACGAGGTTCTCGCTCGGGTCCAGTGACACGGTCACGTTGGTTTCTGACGAACCGATCAGGTCGATCGACAGGCCATGGCGCTTGAAGCGTTCGAACACGTCGGCAAGGAAGCCGACCTGCTGCCACATGCCCACCGATTCCATCGAAACGAGCACGATGCCGTTGCGACGGCTGATCGCCTTGACGCCGGGCACCGTCGCCGCGGCCGCATCGATGCGCGTGCCCGGCAGCTCCGGGCGTTCGGTATCGAGGATCGCCATCGCAACGCCCGCGTCGCGGCACGGCCCGATGGAGCGCGGATGCAATACCTTGGCGCCGGTCGTCGCGATTTCCTGCGCCTCGGCGTAGTCGAGCCGCGCAAGCAGGCGCGCGTCCGGAACCTCGCGCGGATTGGCGCTGAACATGCCGGGCACGTCGGTCCAGATCTCGACGCGGCGCGCCCCGAGCAGCGCGCCGAAATACGCCGCCGACGTATCCGAGCCACCGCGCCCGAGGATCGCGGTACCGCCATCGCCGTGGCGGGCGACGAAGCCCTGGGTGAGCACGATCTCCGTGGGCTGCATGGAGAAGCGTTCGGCGAACGCCGCGTCCGTGCGGTGATCGCAATTGACTGACAGCCGACCCGCCCAGTCGCTCTGGTTGGGCAATGCGACCGCGTCCAGCCAGTCGCGCGCGTCGCACCAGCCGATGTCGAGGCCCTGCGACTTCAGGTAGGCCACGCCCAGCGTCGACGAGAGCAGTTCGCCCTGCGCGAGCACTTCCGCCTGCCAGTCGAGCGATCGTTCCACGCCGCGCGGATCGGTCGCGAGCGATCGAAGCGTCGCGAGGCGGTCGTCGATGACAGCGGCGGCGTCGAGCCCGAGGTCCGCGCAGAAGTCGCGATGACGGGCGACCAGCGCCTCCACCCTCGCGTCGGTGCCGTGGCCGGCGCCCGCGTCGGCGATGGCCTGCAACTCGTTGGTGATGCCCGACAGCGCCGAAACCACGACCAGCACGCGCACGCCTTCCTCGCGCGCACGCCGGGCCGCGAGACGCCCGACGGTGTCCCAGCGGCTGCGCCGCGATACGGAGGTTCCACCGAACTTGAGTACGACCCAGCGCGTCGAAGCGGTCACGAGGTTTCCAAGGGGCCATTCGGCGGCGGCCGCGCGGCCGGGATGTGGCCGGTGCCGCAACAGGCGACAGCGCGTACTCACGGGACGGCGATTTTATGCGATGACGCCGTCGAGCGGGTCCGGCGACAATGCCGGCCCGTTCCGCCGGCCGGCTCAAACCATGACGCAGCGCCGCTTCCTCCAGCTCGACGTCTTCGCCGATCGCCCCGGCGCGGGCAATCCGCTCGCCGTAGTCGTCGACGCCGAAGGCCTCGATAGCCCGTCCATGCAGGCCTTCGCCCACTGGACGAATCTTTCGGAGACGATCTTCCTGCTACCTCCGGGCGACGGCGCCGACTACCGCGTGCGCATCTTCACGCCGCGACAGGAGCTGCCCTTCGCGGGACACCCGAGTGTCGGCGCCGCTTGGGCGGCGATCGACGCCGGGCTCGTGCCCGCTGGCCGCGCGTCGCTTGTGCAGGACTGCGCGGCC
>NZ_VTRV01000128.1 GCF_008274655.1 Cognatilysobacter lacus
GGCACGAGCCGCACGTGGCAGTCCAGCGCGCGGCGAACGGCGTGGGCGACCGCGAGGTGGCCGCAATGGATCGGGTCGAACGTGCCGCCGTAGCCGATCCAGGCGCGCATCAGCCCGTGGCGAGCAGCCGCAGCGCACCGCGTTCCGCGAGCGCAACCATCAGCCGCTCGAGGGCCACCCATGCATCACCGGGCGCTCGACCTTTTGCGATGCGATCGACCAGCCCGGCCTGCACCAGCATCGCCTCCCAGGCCTGCGGGGAATGCCGCTGCAACGCACGTCGATACATCGGCTGCTTGGCGTCCCAGACGCGTTGCGCCTTGAACGCGGCCACGATATTGCCGCCCTTGGCCTGCACCTGCGCGAGCGCCGCGCCGCGCTGGAGTTCCATCACGATCATGCCCAGCAGCGCGGGCACGGCGTCGCCTTCGGCGCGCAGGCCCGCGAGGATGCGTACCACCAGCGCGGGCTGGCCGTTCATCGCGGCATCGAGCAGGCGGAACACGTCGTAGCGCGAGGCGTCGGCCACGAGCGAGCGCAGCGTTTCCAGTGTCAGGGGGCGGCCACCGCGGCCGGTCTCGGCCGCATCGCGGAAGAGCAGCACGAGTTTTTCGATTTCCTGCGCCGCGGCGAGCAGGTTGCCTTCCACGCGCTCGGCGAGATACGCAACGGCGTCGCGATCCGGTGCGAAACCCCGGCTCCGCAGGCGACGGTCGATCCAGGTCGGCAGCTCGTGCGGCTTCACCGGCCACGCGACCGCGACGCGTCCGATGCGACCGAGCGCCTGGCTCCAGTCGCCGCCGTGGCTGCGGCTCCAGTCGTCGCAGGTGACCAGGAGCACCACATCGCGCGGCGGATCCGCGCAGAAGGCCGAGATGACCTTCGCGCCTTCCTTGCCGGGTTTTCCGGTCGGCAGGCGAAGTTCGACGAGACGGCGCGTGGCGAACAGGCTCGGGGCGCCGAAGGTGGCTGACATTCCGTCCCAATCGGGTTCACGCTGGCCCGCGCCGGCTTCGAAGACTTCACGTTCCGCGATGCCGTCGCGCTTGGCGGCGGCACGCACGCCGTCCGCGGCTTCCAGCACCAGCAGGGGCTCCGCGCCGGCGACCAGGTACGCCGGCAGCAGCGGCCCCGATCCGAGCTGGGTGACCAGCTGCTCGGGCGAAAGGTCCACGCGCGCGGCCGGCTCAGCCGGCGGAGTGGCCCGCGGCCTGGTCGGCGGGGTTCGGGGCGACTGCGGGCTGCGGGATCGGCGAAAGCCCCTGCACGCGGCCCGACTTCATCACGGCGTCGATGCGGCGCAGCACCGAGAACGCCATCTCGCGCCGCAGCTCGGTCGCAAGCGTCTCGCGCTCGCCTTCCGCGCCGATGGCACTCGTCGGATTGGAGACGTAGTCACGCGCCAGCTCGATCGTCTGGCGCGGCACCACCACCGTGCCGGCGGCATCGCGCAGCTCGAAGATCACCGCGTAGCGGAGGCTGAATTCCTGCGAGCGGCCGAGGGCGTCGACGCTGATCGGCGTATCACCCCATTGCTCGGCGAGCACGTCGAGCACTGCACCTTCGCCGCCCTCGCGCACCACCGTGACGCCGCCGCGCTCGAGATCCTGCGCGATCGACTCGGCCAGCGGGCTGTAGCGATCCGACGAGACCACGTGCAGCGGGCTGAGCTGGGTCGGCACGCTGATCTGGTCGCGCAGGTGGAAGCCGCAACCGGAAAGGGCGAGGACGAGGACGGTGGGAAGCAGGCGTCGGATCATGCGGGCAGTCTGGACGAGGCGGCGACGGGCGGCAATAGCGGCAGGCCCGGCGTCCACGCGCGGCGCCCGCGGACGGTCGGGCGCACGCGGTCAACCGGCCTCAGCCGGCCACGATGTTGACGATCTTTCCGGGCACCACGATCACCTTGCGCACGACCTGCCCGTCCAGGAACCGCGCAACCCCGGGCTCGGCAAGCGCGGCCGCCTCGATGGCCTCGCGCGCGATGTCCACCGGTACCTCGATGGTGCCGCGCAGTTTGCCGTTCACCTGCACGGCGAGCGTCAATGCGTGGCGCACGAGCGCCGCCGGGTCCGCCTGCGGGAACGGCACCTCCTCCAGCAGCGTCTCCGCGTGGCCGAGCGCCTGCCACAGCGCGTGGCACACGTGCGGCGTAACCGGATTGAGCAGCAGCACCATCGTCTGCAGCGCCTCGTGGCGCACGGCGCGGCCCTGCTCGCTCATGTCGTCGAACTTCGACACCGCGTTGAGCAGCTCCATGAGCGACGCGATCGCGGTGTTGAACGAATGGCGGCGGCCGTAGTCGTCGCCCACCTTCTGGATCGTCTCGTGCAGTTGCCGGCGCAGCGCCTTCTGCGCGGCGTCCAGTTGCGATGCGTCGACCTCAGGATGATCCGGCTGCGACACGTGTGCGGTCACTTCGCGCCAGAAGCGCCGCAGGAAGCGCGCCATGCCCTCCACGCCCGCCTCGTTCCACTCCAGTGACTGCTCCGGTGGCGCTGCGAACATGGAGAACAGGCGCACGGTGTCGGCGCCGAACTTCGCGACCATCGTCTGCGGGTCGACGCCGTTGTTCTTCGACTTCGACATCTTCTCAGTGCCGCCGATCTGCACGCGGCCGCCGTCGACCTTGCTGTGCGCGCCGATCACCTTGCCGCGTTCGTCGCGGTCGATCTCGACGTCGGCGGGGTTGATCCAGTCCTTCGCGCCGTTGTCGAGCTCGCGATAGAACGTGTCGGCGATGACCATGCCCTGCGTAAGCAGGTTGGTCGCCGGCTCGTCACCGTCCACCAGCCCGGCGTCACGCAGCAGGCGGTGATAGAAGCGGAAATACAGCAGGTGCAGGATCGCGTGCTCGATGCCGCCGATGTACTGGTCGACCGGCAACCAGTACTTCGCGCGCTCATCGACCTGCGTTTCGGCGCCCGGCGACGTGTAACGCGCGTAGTACCAGCTCGACTCCATGAAGGTGTCGAACGTGTCGGTCTCGCGCTCGGCGGCGGCGCCGCAGGATGGACACGTCGTCCTGCGCCATTCGGGGTCGGACTTGATCGGCGACGACACGCCGCTGAACGCCACGTCCTCCGGCAGCACGACGGGCAGCTGGTCTTCGGGCACCGGCACCGCGCCGCACGCATCGCAGTAGATCACCGGGATCGGGCAACCCCAGTAGCGCTGGCGGCTCACGCCCCAGTCGCGCAGGCGGAAGTTCACGCGGCGGCGGCCGCGGCCTTCGGCTTCGAACCTGGCGGCCAGGTATTCGAAGGCCTCGGCGTATTCCATGCCGTCCAGCTCTTCGGAGTTGACGATCCAGCCTTTTTCCGTCCACGCGCCGGTATCCAGCACGTTCCGCTCGAACGCATCGACGACCTCGACGGCCGCGCGGGTTTCGTAGAGATCGCCCGCGCGCGATTCGCCGAGCGCCACCGTCATCGAATCGTCGTGCCGCGCAAGGTGCTTGGCGGCTTCGAGGATCGCGTCGCGCACTTCGTCGGGCGCGATCACCATGCGGATCGGCAGCTCGTAGTTCTTCGCGAAGGCCCAGTCGCGCTCGTCGTGGCCCGGAACGCCCATGACCGCCCCGGTGCCGTAGTTCATCAGCACGAAATTGGCGACGAACACGGGCAGTTCTTCGCCGCTCAGCGGATGCACGGCGCGCAGGCCGGTGTCCATGCCGCGCTTTTCCTGCGTTTCCAGCTCCGCTTCGGAGACGCCGCCGCTGCGCAGGTCGGCGATGAATGCAGCGAGCTCGGCGTTCGTGCGCGCGGCAGCCACGGCGAGCGGATGCTCGGCGGCGATCGATACGAACGTCACGCCCATCAGCGTGTCCGGGCGCGTGGTGAACACGGTCACCGGTTCGAGTGCGTCACCCGCAGCGGACCGGACGTCGAAGCGGATTTCAAGACCTTCCGAGCGCCCGATCCAGTTGCGCTGCATGGTCTTGACCGCATCGGGCCAGCCCGGGAGCGTGTCGAGCCCGTCGAGCAACTCCTGCGCGTAGTCGGTGATCTTGAGGAACCACTGCGGAATCTCGCGTTTCTCCACCAGCGCGCCGGTGCGCCAGCCGCGCCCGTCGATCACCTGCTCGTTGGCGAGCACGGTCTGGTCGACCGGGTCCCAGTTCACCACCGAGTTCTTGCGGTACGCCAGGCCCTGCTTCATCAGCCGCACGAACATGCGCTGCTCGTGCACGTAGTACGACGGCTGGCAGGTGGCGAATTCGCGCGACCAGTCGATCGCATAGCCCATCTGCTGCAGCTGCGCCTTCATGTGCGCGATGTTGGCGTAGGTCCACTTCGCCGGCGCAGTGTTGTTCTTGATCGCCGCGTTCTCGGCGGGCAGGCCGAACGCGTCCCAGCCCATCGGCTGCAGCACGTTGTGGCCCGTCATGCGCTTGTAGCGGCTGATGACGTCGCCGATCGTGTAGTTGCGCACGTGGCCCATGTGCAACGCGCCCGACGGGTACGGCAGCATCGACAGGCAGTAGTACTTCGGCTTGGGCGAGGACTCGCTTACCTCGAAGGCCCGTGTGCCGGTCCAGAACCGCTGGGCGCCGGCTTCGACCAAGGCGGGCTCGTAGGCGCGCGGGTCGGTGCTGGCGGAGGAGACGTCGGTCGCGATGGGGGAGGCCACGGGGGCAATCCGGACAGGGTTCGGTCGAAAAGCGTATCCCAGTGCACAAATCGGCGTCACGCACGGCCGCTATCGACGCCGCGGAGGGAACGCTTCTTGCACAATCCCCGGGGCGCCCTGCGACCGATCCTCATGCCCAACGTCCTGCTCCGCCGCGACCGCCGCCGACCAATCGTTCTCATCAGCCTGGTAGGGCTGCTGGTCAGCGTGACCGTGGCCATGCTGGTGGGCATCGTGTCGTTCGACTCGAGCGCGCGCTGGGTGAGTCACACGCACCAGGTGCTGGGGCAGATCGAGTCTCTTCGCTCGGCGCTCGACAGCACGGAGTCGGCGGCGCGCGGTTATCGACTCAGCGGCGACGCGCGCCTGGAAGCCGAATACATCCAGCATCGGGCAGGACCGCCAGAGCAGGCCGACGTGCTTGTGGCGATGGTGTCCGATAACCCGGCGCAGCAGCGGCGCGCGGAGCAGCTGCGCTCGCTGGTGCGGGAGCGGCTGGGCGAGATCGAACGCACGGTCGAGCTGCAGAAGGCCGGCCGCGGCGTCGACGCCAACCGGACCATGATTGGCGCTGGACGTCGCACACGCGACCTGATCGACATCTCCGCGGGCGGCCTGGAGCGAATCGAGCGCCGCCTGCTCGCTGATCGGAGCAGCGAGAGCGATCGCGGCGCGTGGATCCTCGGCGGAATCGTCGCGCTCGGCCTCGCGGTTGCCCTGGCGATGCTCGGCTGGCTGCTGCGCATGCTCGGGCAAGAGGCCAAGCGCGCGCGCATGCTCGAGCACCAGTCCCGCGAGGCGCTGGCGTTCATCGAATCCTCCTCGGCGCAGCGCGAGCTGCTCGCCGAACAGCGGCGGGTCCTCGGCGCCTTCGCTGGCCTCCTTCACAGCTGCCAGGGCGTCGAAGAGGCGCTGGACGTCGCCGGCAACGCGCTGTCGCAGCTGATTCCGAATGGCGCCGCGGTCTGCTACACGATGCGCGCCTCGCAGAACCTGCTGGAAATGCACGCGCTGTTCGGCACGCACGGCGCGGGCTATGGCGACGCGATGCGCCCCGACCAGTGCTGGGGCCTTCGCCGCGGAACGACCCACGTCTACGACCCCGTGCGCCCGACCGCGCTCTGCGAGCACCTGCGCGAACTGCCGCCGGACGACGCCCGCGGCGTGTGCGTCCCACTCGCGTCGCAGGGCACGGTGCTCGGGCTGATGCATGTGGGCACGCGCCGCGGCGACGAACTGACCGACCTGGAGCGCGCGGCGGTGGAGTCCGTTGGCGAGCACCTGGCCCTCGTGCTGTACAGCCTGGGGCTGCGCGAGAGCCTGCGCGTGCAGTCCCTGCGCGATCCGCTGACCGGCCTCTACAACCGCCGCTACCTCGAAGAGAGCCTGCCCCGCGAGATGGAGCGCTGCGAGCGCCGGGGTCGCCCGCTGTCGGTCCTGATGCTCGACGTCGATCATTTCAAGCGCTTCAACGATGAGCATGGCCACGGCGCCGGCGATGCGCTGCTCACCCGCATCGGGCAGGTACTGGCAGCGGTGACGCGCGGCGAGGACATCGCCTGTCGTTACGGCGGCGAGGAATTCACGATCGTCATGCCCGAAGCGAACCTGGAGCACGCCGCGGCGCGTGCCGAACAGATCCGCCAATCGATCGCCGATTCAACGGTGAGCTACATGCGTCGCGAGCTCGGCCCGGTCACGGCATCGATCGGCGTGAACCAGTTCCGGCCCGGCATGGACAGCCCCGAGACGCTGATGGCAAGCGCGGATCGCGCGCTTTATGCCGCGAAGGCGCAGGGCCGCAACCGGGTCATCTGCAACGCGCCTGTAACGAACGAGATCTCGATGCTTCCGCACTCGCATGACGCGTGATTCAATCGCGCCTCTTTCGACAAGTGCCGACGCCGCCGATGCCCTACCCGCGTGCCGCGGCACTCGTTTCCCCAACCGTTCGAATCGCGCAGCACGCGAGTCCGGCGATGTCGGTCCGGCGCGCGCGCCGCGATGTCGTTACGGACCGTCACGCGCCCAAAGGCGACAGCACTTCGCGATGGGCGCGTTCGCGATGACCGGCGAATGGATCGGCTACGTCGCTGCCGCCATGACCACGCTCTCGTTCGTGCCGCAGGCCGTCCGCACCCTACGCACGCGTGACACCAGCGGCATTTCGCTGTGGATGTACGTTGTTTTCACGGTCGGCGTCTGTTGTTGGTTCTTCTACGGCGTGGTGCTGATGTCGTGGCCGATGATCGTGTCGAACCTCGTCACGCTCGGCCTGTCCGGGGCGATCCTGGCGATGAAGCTTCGGTACCGGTAGGCGCGAACGCGACCAGCGCGACGAACCACGCCGCGAACGCCAACCGCTGCGAAAGGCCGACGGCCACCAGGCCGGGCAGCATGATCGCGAACGCAAGGGCTACGACCGCACACAGGAAGACACCGCGCGACGTGCGTGCATGGCGAGTACCGCGCATTCCGACCGCGAGCAGCGTGGCGCCGGCGGCGAACGCCACCCACCACATCGTCCATGCGGCGGCGTGCGCGTTGCTTGCCGGTGCCAGGAGGTCGTGCGAATCCAGCGGCAGCACACCCAAAGCGCCGAATGCCAGCGCTGCGAGCGTGAGCACCTGCACACCGAGACGCGCCACGAAGCGCGCCTGTGTCATCCGGGCTCTCAGCGCCTGCGCGACGAACGCGCCGAGCGCCCCCGGCGCCACGAACGCCGTCATGTTGAAGGCTGCAGCATTTGCAACGCCGCTTGCCCCGAGCGCGGCCACCGGGTGCTCCACCTGCGAAAAGCCCGCATGCAGCGCACCGAAACCCGCCACCGCGGCGGCAAACAGGGAGGCGGCGGCGATGGCGGCCGCGCGCGGAAGACTGACGGGAGCGTGCATCGCCCCATGCTAGCTTGCCGGCCTTGCGCAAACGGGGACGCGTCCCCAACGACCGATGACCTGCAGGAGCCGACCATGACCCCCGACGCGAACCCCAATGTGTTCGATGCCACCGCCGACCGATTCCAGGACGACGTGCTGCAGCGTTCGCTGGAGGTGCCGGTGCTGGTCGACTTCTGGGCCGAGTGGTGCGGCCCGTGCAAGACGCTCGGCCCGATGCTCGAGAAGCTCGCCGACCAGTACGGCGGCGCTTTCCTGCTGGCCAAGGTCGACGTCGAGAAGGAACAGCAGCTCGCCGCTGCATTCCAGGTGCGCTCGATACCGACAGTGTTCCTGGTCAAGGACGGCCAGCTCGTCGACGGCTTCCCCGGCGCGATGCCCGAAGCCGCGCTTCGCGAATTCCTGACCACGCACGGGATCGAGCCGCGCGCCCAAGTGCCCGCGGAACCGGAGGCGGCGCCCGCCCCTCTCGACCCGCACGAGGCAGTCGTACGCCTGCGCGCGGAGGTTGCGGCCAAGCCCGAGGACGACACGGTCAAGCTCGACCTGGCGCTCGCGCTGCTCGCGGCAGGCTCGACCGCCGAAGCCGAGCACATCCTCGACGCACTGCCGGCCAA
>NZ_VTRV01000129.1 GCF_008274655.1 Cognatilysobacter lacus
CGCGCCGCGGTCGGGACGGCGGTCGGCGCGCGCGGCGCCATCAGCCGGTGATGGCGAACAACGGCCGGTAGGCCGGCGCGACGTCCTGCACCAGACGCGCCGCAGGCAGTTCGACGGTTCGCATGCCGTCGGCATAGCTGCCCATCTGGTACGGCGGGAACACGAAACGCAGCGCGGTGATCTTGCCGCCGCCGTCCAGCACCGGCTCGAATACGGCGAAATCGCCCGGGTCGGGTTCCGTGCCGCCTTCGATCATGGGCGCCGCGGACTTGGTGGCGGCCGCACGCTCGGCAGGCGTCGCGTTGTCGGCGTCAAGGCGCAGCTCGAGCTCGCTCCGCAGCTGCGCGCGCACTTCTCCGGCGATGCGCTGCCAGCTGGCCGGCTGCGGGAAAAGGTCGGCCACCGTAAGGCGCCGGTTCTGCGGGGGCAGCCACACCCACCGCTGGATCAGCGGCGTGCCGTGTGCGCCGCCCGTGTAAGCGCTGCCGTCGACCGCGAGCACCACCATTTCGGGTGATTCGTGGTCGAGCTTGAATTCGAGCGAGAGCTCGTACGGGCCGTCCTGCGCGCTCGGCGGCCGCTGCTTCGCCGCGTCGAGCAGCTGCTGCCGTGCCTGCGACGCATAGCGCTGGGCTTCGGTCGCGAGCGCCGGATAGCGTTCGAGGCCGGGCGGGTAGCTGATGCCGATGACGTGGCTGGCGGTCGTCTCCAGCTCGTCCTTCGGCCTGGCGGGCGGGGTCGCGGGGTTAGCAGCGCGGGTGGCGGATGCACGTGCCGGCAACGGGGCATCGGCACGGTCGTGGCAGGCGGCGATCAGGAGGCAGGCGAGCGCCGGCGCGGCGAGCAGGAGTGCGCGTCGGTGTACGGGGGGAAGCGGAGTCATGAACCGTCGGAGGCAGCGGGGCGTGCACGGGAAATTAACGGGCGGCGCGTGATGCCCGTATCGACGCCGCTACCAGTCGGTGCGCGTAGGGATCAACGCGTGCAGCTCGGCGTCGGTCAGGTTGCGCCACTGGCCTACCTTCAGGCGACCCAGCTGCACGCTGCCGATGCGCACGCGCACCAGCGTTTTCACCCGGTAACCGAAGTGCGCGGCCATCAGCCGGATCTGCCGGTTGAGGCCCTGCACCAGCACGATGCGGAAGCCGAACGGACCAAGCTTGCGGGTCTTGCAGGGAAGCGTCATCTCGCCGTGCACCGGCACGCCGCGCGCCATCGCGCGCACGAATTCGTCGGTGACCTGCTTGTTGACGGCGACCAGGTATTCCTTCTCGAGCTTGTTCTCGGCCCGCAGGATCTCGTTGACGATGTCGCCGTTGCTGGTCAGCAGGATCAGGCCCTCGGAATCCTTGTCCAGCCGGCCGACCGGGAAGATGCGGTGCTCGTGGCCCACGAATTCGACGATGTTGCCGGGCACGGTGCTTTCGGTCGTGCTGGTGACCCCGACCGGCTTGTTCAGCGCGATGTAGACGTGCCGCCGCTTGCCGGGCGTGGCCTTGCGGACGGCAAGCTTCTGGCCGTCGACCAGCACGACGTCGCCCTCGCCCACCTCGGCGCCGACCCGCGCGCGCAGCCCGTTCACGGTGACGCGCCCTTCGGCTATCAACCGGTCGGCCTCGCGTCGCGAGCAGGCGCCGGTGTCGCTGATGTGCTTGTTCAGGCGCATGGTGGAGCCTCGGTCAGGGCGCGCATGCTGCCACGCCCTGACCTGGCGTGCATCAGGCGAGCAGGTCGGCGTACTCGGCGTGGCGTCGACTCCACGCTTCGGCATAGCTGCAGAGCGGCCGTACCTTCAGGCCTTCGCTGCGCGCGAACTCGAAGGCCGCGCGGACGAGATCGCCGCCGATTCCGCGACCGCCGATCGCCTCGGGCACGCCCGTGTGCGTGATCTCCAGTACGCCATCGCTGATGCGGTAATCGACTTCGGCCATCGTGCCGTCCACCCTGGTGGTGAAACGGTGGGAATCGGTTTGGTGTTCCACGTGCATGGGGATCTCCAGGTCGAGCCGTGCAGATAGCAGCCGCGCGATGGACGCGCGGTGAGCATCAGAAGCGCGGTTGCGACAGTTCGGCGAGGAAGTGGCTGCCGATACCCGGCGCGAGCAGGAGCATGAACAACACGCCGTAGATGGCGCCGGACAGGTGGGCGTTGTGGTTCACGCCATCCATGCTGTTGCGGTCCGCCCACCACGACCATCCGACATAGCCGATGCCGTAGAGGATTCCCGGAACGGGAATGGGTATGAAGATCTTCATCCACGGCTGGATCAGGATCGCGGCGAACACCATGGCGGACACCGCACCGGAGGCGCCTAGGCTGCGGTAGCGGCCGTCCTCGCGATGGCGCAGCCAGCTCGGCAGGATCGCGACGACGATCGCCGAGATGTAGAAGAGCAGGAACACAACCGGCCCGAATCCGGGCACCAGCTGGCTCTCCACCAGTTGTCCGAAGAAGAACAACGTGATCATGTTGAACAGCAGGTGCGAGAAATCGGCGTGGATGAAGCCGTGCGTGAGCAGGCGGTCGTACTGGCCGCGTTTCACCGCAGGCGGCCACAGGATCAGGCGCTCGGCCAGCTTCGGCTTCCGGAACGCGAGCCAGGAGATGAGCGAGGTGACGATGATGATGAGGAGTGTGAGCATTCGTAGGAGTCGGTGCGGCGCTCAGCGCCAGTCGGTGAGGCCTTCGCGCTCGTAGAGCGCGACGAACGAGGGGCGCGCCTTGAGGCGCGCGGCGAGTGCTGCAAGATGCGGCCACTGGTCGCCGGGCCTCGGCATGCCGCGCGTCCACCGCAGGAGCATGGTCACGTAGAAGTCCGCAACGCTGGGCCTGTCGCCGAGCAGGAACGGCCCACGAGCGGCCAGGTGGTCATCGATGCGCTGCCATGCCGCTTCCACGCGCGGCGCGACATGTTCGCGTGCCGGGGCCGCATTCTCGGCGCCGGCCACCTCGTGCGGGTACCACCAGATGCGCAACAGCGGCTGCACCGCGTTGGCGAGGTGGAACATCCACTGGGTGTAGTCGGCGCGCTCGGGCGCGTCGAACGCCGGCGCGAGCTCGCCGGGCGCGTTCCGGTCGGCAAGCGTCATCGCGATCGCCGCAGCCTCGAACATCGCGTGCCCGTCCTCGACGTAGGTGGGCACCACGCCATTCGGGTTGAGCGCCAGGTATTCGGGCCGCTTCTGGTCGCCCGCCGCCGTGTCCACCCGAATCAACTCGACGTCGAGACCGAGCTCTATCAGCAGCCAATGAACCAGGAAGCTCGCTGCGCCAGGCGCGTAATAGAGGGCTCGCATCGGTAGCTCCGGCGGTCGGGCCGGCATGATCGCACGGGCGCCCGGCTACCATGCCGCGGTCTTCCCCGATGGCCCTACGATGACCCGGACACTTCTGCTTACTGCCCTGCTCGCCGTCTCGCTGCCCGCGTTCGCGCAGGAGCAGCTCGGAACCGTTGCCGAACGCAGCGCCTACGCGCGGACGGGGCGCTACGACGAAGTGGTCACGCTGTGCGACGCCTTCGCCGCCAGATATCCGGCATCGGTGCGTTGCGAGACCTTCGGCACCACTCCGGAAGGTCGGCCCATGAAGCTGCTGGTGGCGTCGACGTCAGGCGCGCTCACGGCCGACGCCGCTCACGCGCGCGGCTTGCCCGTCACCCTGATGCAGGGCGGCATCCACGCCGGCGAGATCGACGGGAAGGACGCCGGCTTCCTCGCCCTGCGCGAACTTCTCGAAGGCCGGCTGGCCAAACACGCGCTCGACCGCCAGGTGTTCCTGTTCGTGCCGGTGTTCAACGTCGATGGACATGAACGCTTCAAGGCCTGGAACCGACCCAACCAGCGCGGCCCGGAGGAAATGGGCTGGCGCGCGACGGCGCAGAACCTCAACCTCAATCGCGACTACATGAAGGCCGATGCCCCGGAAATGCGCGCGATGCTGGCGCTCATCAACCGGTGGGATCCGCTGGTCTACGTCGACCTGCACGTGACCGATGGCGCCAAGTTCCGGCATGACGTCGCGGTGCAGGTCGAGCCGGTGAACTCGGGCGACGAGCCGCTGCGAGCCGCCGGCCTCGCGCTGCGCACCGGCACGATCTCGCGTCTGGAGAAGCACGGCGCGATGCCGTTGCCGTTCTATCCCTCGTTCGTCAACGGCGACGACCCGGCATCGGGCTTCGACGATGGCGTGTCGACGCCGCGCTTCTCGCTCGGTTACATGCAGCTGCGCAATCGCATGGCGATGCTGGTGGAAACGCATTCGTGGCGTCCGTACGCCTACCGCGTTCGCACCACCCACGATGCGATCGTCGCGGTGCTCGAACAGGTGGCATCCGATGGTCCCAAGTGGCTGGCGACGGCGCGTGCCGCCGATCAACGTGCGACGCGCCTCGCCGGCACGACCGTCGCGCTCGATTACAAGGCCACGGGCACGCCGCGCATCATCGACTTCAAGGGCTACGCGTATTCGCGCACGCCCTCGGTGATCTCGGGCGCGTTGATGACGAGGTACAACGAATCCAGGCCCACGGTGTGGAAGGTGCCGCTGCGCGACCGCGTGGTGCCGTCCACCACGGCGACCGCCCCCGGCGCCGGCTACGTGGTGCCCGCCGCGTGGGCGGAGCGAGTCGCGCGATTGCTGGACGTGCACGGCGTCGACTATGAGCGGCTGGCGACGTCGGTGCCGCGGATCGATGTGCAGGCGTGGAGCGCGCTGACGATCAAGTTCTCCCCCGAGTCGTTCGAAGGCCACCAGCGCCTGGAAGCGACCGGCGTCTGGTCGCCGGCACCACAAGCGCTCGGTGCGGGCGCGCTGTTCGTGCCGATCGCGCAGCCGAAGTCCCGGCTGGTCATGGGACTGCTCGAGCCGCAGGCCCCGGATGCGATCGCGGCTTGGGGCGGGTTCAACACGGCGTTCGAGCGCAAGGAATACATGGAGGACTACGTTGCCGAGGAAGAGGCGGAGAAAATGCTCGCCGCGGATCCCGCGCTGCGCGCCGCGTTCGAGAAGCGTCTGCGCGAGGACGGGGCCTTCGCGGCAAGTCCGCAGCAGCGCCTGGAGTTCTTCTATCGTCGCCACAGCGCGTGGGACGACCGTTACGGCGTCTATCCCGTTCTGCGCGTGGACCGCGATTGGCGTTGACACGGCCGGCGCCCGGCATCCGGCGACTGAAGTCGGGATGCGAGCCGGATGTCAGCGCGTCGCGGCGCAACGTATGACTGCAGGCCACCCGCCCGCTGCAGAGGAACGCGGCGAGTCCGGGTAGGGTCGCCCGCCACGTCGGAAACGAGTGCGGCGTGCGTGCACGACGGAAGGGTGAGGTCGGCGCCTTCCAGCACGTGTCGACTGAAGCGCCCGCCTGCTCGCGTCTCCCCGATAACTGCGGGCCGCCGGCGTGCAGCTGCCGCGGGCGACGCCTGGAATCCGCTGGGGACGGCGTCGACCGCCTGCACGCGCGCACCTGGGGGCAGAGCTTCATAGCGCGTGTCACGCCCCCGCGTCGACGGCACGACTCGAGCGTCGCGCAACTCAGGCACGCAATCAGGCGGGGGTGCGCCCTCCGGGGAGCATCGCTTCCAGCTGCAACGCGTCGTCGGTCGCATGTCCCATGGCCGTGTTATCCATCACCACCCAGACGTTCGATCCGGCGTCGCTCGCGTCGCGCATTGCCGCCGCCCACGCCTGCAAGCGCCCCTCGCCATAGGCGTCGTAGTAGACGCGCGGGGATCCGTGCAGCCGCCAGTAGCGCACCGGGCCCGCACCCGCCGCGATCGCCGCCTCCGGCACCCGCGCGGGGTCCGCGGCGACGCGTCCTACCTGGTAGCGCTTCCAGAAGTCGTCGAGCTCGTCGGTAAACCACGACGCATGCCGCGGCTCGCAGACGACCGCACCGTCGATGCGCTCGCGCAGTCGCGCGAAGAACTCGCCGGCAATCTGCGGCTCGAACGCGAGGCTCGGCGGTAGCTGCACCAGCACCGGCCCCAGACGGTCACCGAGCCCGTCCACCTGACCGGCGAACTCGTCGATGACCGCGGCTGGCTCGCGCAGCCTGGAAAGGTGCGTCACCGCGCGCGGGAACTTTACCGCGAACCGGAACCCGTCCGGGACCTGCCCCGCCCACTTCGCATAGGTGCGCGACTGGTGCGGCCTGTAGAACGACGAATTGATTTCCACTGCGATGAAGCGCGAGGCGTAGCGCTCGAGATGCGTGCCTTCTCCGGGAAACTGCGCAGCCTGCCTGCCCGGAATGCTCCAGCCTGCGCAACCGATGTGGAAGTCGCCCGATATCGTCATGGCTGCAAGGCTGCACGACCGCGGGTTGCACGAGGTGAATGCTCACGCGCGGTCGAGTGGCCATCGCGCAAGGACGTCGTATCGGCCGTCGTGGCTGTGCACCAGCACGAAGGCGTCGACGGGCCAGGTGATCGCTTCTATCGGCGCGTCGGGCACGCGCGCCCGAACACCGCGGCGAACGGTGATGTGCGGCGCGAAGTGCGGCTGCGGGCGGTAGGGCACGGCGCCCTGGTCGAGAGCGACGCGGATGTCGAGCCACAGTGCATCCAGTCCCACACTGCCGGCCGGTGCGAGCCAGCCTACGCGCGCGCCGGGGAACGCGCCGGCATGGTCGACGCGCAATTCGAACGCGCGGCCGCGTACGTTCGATGCTGCCGCACAGGCACGTTCGATGCGATGTTCCACTCCGGACGTCCACCCGCCGAGGAAGTGCAGGGTCAGGTGCAGCTTCGCCTGCGCAACGCGTCGCCCGGCCCCGAACGCAGCGATGCCGTCGGCCGCGCTCGCAAGCGCCGAGCGCACCTCGTCGGGCGGCCATAGCGCGAAGAAAAGGCGCCCGCTGTCGCTGGTGTGGACTGCGTCCGAACAGGTCATGGTCGGAACGATAGCGGCGGCGGCGTACGCGCAGGGTCGCGAGCACGGGTCCTCACCGAATTCGCGACCATCGAAGACTGCCCGAGGTTGGTGGCGCGCTCCGGCGGCACGCGCTACGTCGCGATGGGTGAATACCCGCGCAGGAGGTCACCCCCGGGTTGTCGCACGCGGAAGGCCAGGCTGATGCGCGGTCCCACCGGATCGCGTGTCTTGGGCACACCGTGGTCGTGCGTGAACTGCGAGGCATGGCTCATCACGAGGAGGCTTCCGGGCGCGAGCGGCAGGCGAATCTTCCGGCCGAGCACATCGGCTTTGGGCGTGATCACCATGTCGCGCTGCTCACCGAGCGAAACCAGCGCGATCGGCTGGCCCGGCATCAGCGCATGCAGCGTGTCGTTGTGCGGCGCCACGCTGTCGCGGCCGTCTCGATACAGGTTCAGGCCGACGGAATCGAACGGCGCGTCAACGACACCGCGCACGGCGTCCAGTACCTCGCGTACCGCCACGGGCACGTCGGACGATGACAGCGAATACGACGCGATCAGCCGCGGAACCTCGACCACGCGCTCGTACATGGACCGCTGCAGCGCACGCCAGTCGGCGGCTTCATGCAGATCCGCGAACCAGCGCGTCGCCCGGTCGATGTCCACCAGCCCCGGGCGGTAGCGGATTCCGCCTTCGACGTCGTCGAACAGCACCTGTTCGGCGACGTCGAAGAGCGCGGGCTGGACCGGTGCCATGCCGACAGCATGCGGCCGGCTCCCCGCGCGCGCGGTGAAAACTCAGCGGGCGTGCTCGACCACCACCGCGGTGCCGTAACAGAGCACCTCGGTCAGCCCCGCCATGAGCTCCGTGGCGTCGTAGCGCACCGCGATCACGGCGTTGGCACCCAGCTGGCGGGCGTGCTGCATCATGTCGCGATACGTTTCCTGGCGCGCCTGCTCGCACAGGCGCGTGTAGATCGTGATGTTGCCGCCGAAGATCGTCTGGATCCCGCCCAGGAAATTGCCGACGACCGATCGCGAGCGCACGGTGATGCCGCGCACGACGCCGAGGTTTCGCACGATGCGCAGGTCGGGCAATTCCAGCGCGGTCGTGACCATCGAATCGTTCAGCGCCAGCGCGGAGTTCAACGGCGGCGGTGAAATGGTGTTGTACGGATCCATGTGCAGCTCCCCTGGGATTGGGGATGCATGATTCCACGACACCGGCCGGCGCGTATCGCCCTGCCGATCGAGCGTTGGGCGTCGCGGCGTCGCGGCGTCGCGGCGCCGCTGCGCCGCT
>NZ_VTRV01000013.1 GCF_008274655.1 Cognatilysobacter lacus
CGGCAGCCACGCAGCGAGGGCGTGGCCCCACCACGCGAGCAGTCCGCGCAGGCTCGTGGCTTGCGGACCCAGCCGGGCGGCCAGCCGCGCGAAGCCGCGCATGCGGCCCTCGAGAACCGAGGTCATGGTGACGGAATCCCCTCCTCCCAACGCAACGGCGTATAGGCCATGCCCGGTATGGCACTGCCCCCGGTGCGTACAACCGCGCCCAGCGTGGCGATGCGTCCGCCACGAAGCCTGGCCCGGCTCTCGATACTATACGTTCCGCTCCCGAACGCCTGCAGCGTTTCACCGCCCGGAACGCCCGGCAGAGGCTGCCCGCGGCTCGGATCCCAGGCCTCGCGGCGGGCGATGATCCCCTTGCCGTCCATGCCCATCGCCGTCAGCACCGGCGCGCCGGCATAGGCCGGCTCCGGCAGCGTCCGGCCGCTGAACACGGTGACGTAGGGCGCGATGCGGTGGTAGTCGTCGGGAGTGACGCCCAGCACCTGGAGCAGCTCGGCCGAGCTCTCGAAGTCGTTGTCCTTGGCGCCGTAGGGCAGCCCGGCGGCGGCGTAGTCGGGGTCCTCGGCCCCGCCCGACGGCTGCGTCATCGGGTCGGGATCGCGCCAGTCGATGATCGCGCCGGCCAGTTTCTCCGCCCGCGGCCGCTCGATGCCGACCGCCACCAGCAGACCGGTCAGCAGCGGTGCGTCGGCATGGTTGAGATCGACCTTGCCGTCCTCGTCGACGATCCGCACCTCGACGTCGGCGTCGGCGAACGTCCATCGGTACGGTCGGCCGTCGGGCCGCCACTGGCGTCGCGGATCGGCCTGCCCGACGCGGGTCAACGCGTATTCGAGGCCGGCGCGCGCGATCTGGTCGGCCTGCACGCCGTCGACCAGGGCGTGGCCCTGCAGCCCCTCGGTCTGCGCCGCCATCGAGAACGCGCCCACCAGCGCGATCAGCAGCACCATCAGCCACAGCACCAGCAGCAGTGCGGCGCCGCGCATCCGGCTCATCGGGTAACCCCGGTCGCATAGGCCGATGCAAGCCGCGGCGCGACGGCCAGCACCGGCCACGGCTTGCCGTCGGCACCCGTGACCTGCACCTCGACGAGCACGGGCAACTGCTCGACCGTGGTCCACGTGTCCTTCCAGTCGCCCGGCTTGCCGTTCTCTCCAAGGCCGCGGTAGCGGAAGCGCACGCTGCGCACGCCCTCGGCGAGGACTTCGGGGTCGCGGTCGGGCGCGGAGGTGTCGACGCCTTCCTGCAATACCGACAAGCCGAGCGTCAGCCGCACGCGGCCGTCCGGTGCGGCCGTATCGACGCGCAGATCGTGCAGGTAAGGGCCGCCGTGGCCAATGTAATCGGGCAGGTCGGATACGAAGCGCATGTGCGCTTCGTCGCCCGAGAACCGCATCGGAAGGCTGGTGGCGGGGTCGATCTGGAACGGCACCGCGCGCGCGCCCGCCAGGCGCCGCCGCAGGAAGCCTTCGACCGCGCGAACGTGCTCGCTGCTCGCGGCCAGTTCCTCGCCGCGCCGCGCGGCTGCGGTGGCGCCCGTGATGGTGGCGAACGCCAGCGTGAGCCCGAGCGCGAGCAGCACCGTGGCGATCAGCACCTCGACCAGCGTGAAGCCGCGCGCGCGCATCATGTCCGCGGCCCCTGCGCGCCGGGCGGCACCAGCCGCAGCGAATGCAGTTCGAGCTGCTCGCGCGGGCCGCCGTCGCCCCACGTCATGGTCAGGTCGAGTGCAAACAATGTGGCTGCATTCGGGTCGACGGGCTGGCCGGTGGACGGGCCCTCGAAACGTCGCACGTGCAACTGCCAGCGGTAGTGGCGGTCTTCGAAGTCGCCGTCGCGATCGCCTTCCTGCAACGCGCCCTCGGTGTCGATTCGATCGAGCACGGACTGCGACAGCATCGCCGCGTGGCCGGCGTCGGCGGACCAGCGCACCTGACGGCTCGAGTTCGTCAGCGTGCCGAGCAACAACGTGAGCGCGAGTGCGAGCACCGCGAAGGCGATGACCACTTCGATCAGCGTGTAACCGCGCGAGTAACGCCGACTCACGGCGCCCCGCCCGCCCGGGTGAGCTTCACTTCGCCGGTGAGCCATGCGACGTCGACGTTCCACGCGGCCGTGTCGCGCGAGAGCTGCACGCGGCCCCCTGTCGACGCGCCGTCGGCGAAGAACAGGATCGCGCCTTCACCGGGCTTCGGCTGAAGTTCGCGCGCACCGGTGAATGTCACATGCAGCGTGTCGGGAATATCGCCGTGGCGATCGACCGCCCGCCAGGCATGGGCGGCGGGGTCGATGACGAAGCGCTGCGTCTGCCCGCTGGTGATCGCACGCGTGCGCGTGAAGCGAAGCTGCGAGGCGACGTCCTTCGCCGCCGAGCGCAGCTGCATTCCCTTGAATCCACCGGTCATCGCCGCTGCTGCGAGAAGGCTGATGATCGCGATCAACGTGATCACGATGACGATCTCGATCAGCGATACGCCGCGCGCGCGGCCGGCGGCGGGCGATGCCGTCGGTCGCGCGCGTCGGTTCATTCGTTGCGCAGGTCGGCGTCGTAGCTGGTGCCGCCGGGCTTGCCGTCCTTGCCGAGGATGATCAGGTCGAACGCGTGACCCTCGTCGCCTGGTGCCTTGTAGGAAATCGCATTGCCCCACGGATCCTTGAGGTCGGCTTCCTTGGCGTACGGACCCAGCCAGCCCGTGCTGCCCTGCGGCTGCGAGGCGAGATCGCCGAGCGAAGTCGGGTACGAGCCGACGTCCATCTTGTACTGGTCGACCTTCTGCGCAAGCGTCATGACCTGCGACTTGGCGAGGTTGGCCTTCGCGCGATCGGCACCACCGAGGATGCGGCTGCCGACGAAGGTCAGCACGATGCCGATCAGCACGATGACGATGATGATCTCGATCAGGCTCATGCCGCGCTGCAGTGCACGGCCGGCGGGCGAGCGGGTCAGGGAACGGTTGCGCATGGCGGCTCGATTGGAGGGGGAAAGGCGGCATGTTTACCAAAATCGCGAGATGAAGCGGCGAATCCGGCCGGTTTGTTCAGGTTTTTGCGTAGCGGCATGACGATCGACCGCCCGGGCCGCGCTTCGTTCCCGCCGGGGCAGCGCCCCAGACGCCCCTGCCGGACTATCAGCCGATCTGCCCGGTCAGGTCGTACATGGGCACCAGGATGCCGAGGATCACCACGCCGATCACGAACGCCAGCACCATCGTCACGATCGGCACCAGCGCGGCGAGCATGCGGTCCAGCGCGAGGCCGGTTTCATGCTCGAAGGTTTCGGCGGTGCGCATCAGCATGCTCTCCAGCGCGCCCGACTCCTCGCCCACCTGGATCATCTGCAGCGCCAAACGCGGGAATCGCTTGCCACGCCCGAGCGCGGTGGACAGCGCGACGCCGTTCTTGACCTCGTCCATCGCCTTTTCGACATCGCCGGCCAGCATGCGGTTGCCGAGCACGTTGCGGCCGATGCCGAGCGCAGTGATGAGCGGCACGCCGTTGCGCACCAGCGTACCCAGCGTGCGCGCCAGCCGCGCGACCTCGATGCGAGCCACCAGCATGCCGGCCATCTTGCGACGCAGCAGCCACGCGTCGAAGGCGAGGCGGAACGCGGGGTCGCGGCGCTTGCGCTCGATCCACCAGACCAGCAGCGCCGGCGCCGCCACGATCACGATCCACGCCTCGCGCACGAAATTGCCGATCGCCAGGATGATCTTGGTGAACAGCGGAAGCTCCGCGCCCAGGCTCTCGTACATCTGCGCGAATTGCGGCACGACGTAGCCGAGCAGGAACAGCATGCTCAGCGTCACCATCACCATCAGGATGGCCGGGTAGATCAACGCGTTGATGACGCGGCGCTGCAGTGCGCGGGCGCGTTCGAGGTAATCGGCCAGGCGCGACAGCGTCTCGTGCAGGCTGCCGCCGGCCTCGCCCGCGCGCACCATGTTCACGTACAGGCGCGAGAACGTGCCGTGCTGGCGGTCCAATGCGGTCGACAACGCCGCACCGCCGCGCACCGCCTCGCGGATGTCCGCGATCGTGCGGCGCGCAGCTTCGTCTTCCGGAAGCTCCAGCAGGATCGACAGCGCACGATCGAGCGGCTGCCCGGCGCCGAGCAGCGTCGCGAGTTGCTGGGTGAACTGCACGAGCCGCGCCCCGCCGAACGGCTTGGGCTTGAACAGGCCTTTCCAGATCGCTGGGCCGCCGCCTTCGCTGGCAAGTCGCGCCTCCACGGGCATGTGTCCCTGCGCCTGCAGGCGCTGCACGACGTCGTCGACGCTCGCAGCCTCCATCTGGCCGTCGAGCATTTCGCCGCGCGGGTTCAGCGCCTTGTAGCGAAAGAGCGCCATGTGGGGCTCAGGCGTCTTCCGTCACGCGCAGGACTTCCTCGATCGTCGTCAGGCCCTGCAGTGCCTTGGCGATGCCGTCCTCGTACATCGTGCGCATGCCCGCGGTGCGCGCGATCTCCTCGATCTCGCCCATGCCGGCATGGCGCATCACCGCGCGGCGCAGCTCGTCGTTCATGACGAGGAATTCCATGATCGTGGTGCGCCCGTGGTAACCCGTCGGCGCCAGCGGCGAACCCTTTGGCCGGAACAGGAAGATCTCGCCCTCCGGCTGCAGGCGGCGTAGGCCGAACTTCTCGATTTCTTCCGGCGACGCCGGATAGCGCTCGGCATGCGTCGGCTCCAGCCGGCGCACGAGGCGCTGCGCGAGGATGCCGTTGATCGTCGACGTGAGCAGGTAGTCCTCGACGCCCATGTCGAGCAGTCGCGTGATGCCACCGGCCGCGTTGTTGGTATGCAGCGTCGACAGCACCAGGTGGCCGGTGAGCGCCGACTGGATCGCGATGCGTGCGGTCTCGAGGTCGCGCATTTCGCCGATCATGATGATGTCCGGATCCTGGCGCACGATCGACCGCAGCGCATGCGCAAAGTCGAGCCCGATCTGCGGCTTGGCCTGGATCTGGTTGATGCCCTCGATCTGGTATTCGACCGGATCCTCGACGGTGATGATCTTGACGTCCGGCGTGTTTAGCTTGCTCAACGCGGTGTACAGCGTCGTGGTCTTGCCGGAACCGGTCGGGCCGGTGACGAGCAGGATGCCGTGCGGCTGGTCGAGCACCTTCTGGAAATCGGCGAGGAAGTTGTCGGTGAAACCGAGTTTCTCGAAGCTCAGCACGATCGACTCGCGATCGAGCAGTCGCATCACCACGCTTTCGCCGTGCGCGGTGGGCACGGTGCTCACGCGCAGGTCGAGTTCGCGGCCCTGCACGCGCAGCTGGATGCGGCCGTCCTGCGGCAGGCGGCGTTCGGCGATGTTGAGCTTGGCCATGATCTTGATGCGGCTGATCACGGCGGCGGTGAGGTTCGGCGGCGGGCTTTCGCCTTCGTGCAGCACGCCGTCGACGCGATAGCGCACCTTCAGCGCGGTTTCGAACGGCTCGATGTGGATGTCCGACGAACGCAGCTCGACGGCGCGCTGGATGATCAGGTTGACCAGGCGAATCACCGGCGCTTCGGACGCGAGGTCGCGCAGGTGCTCGACGTCGTCGACCTCGCCGGTCTCGCCATCGGCGTTGTCGACGATCGCGCCCATCGCGCTGCGGCCCTGGCCATGCCAGCGCTCGATCAGCGCATCGATCTCCGAGCGCAGCCCGACCACCGGGATCAGCGGGCGTGTCATCGCCAGGCGTAGCGCATCGAGCTGGTAGCCGTCCTGTGGGTCGGCCATCAGCACGTCGACGGCGGCCTCGGTCTCGCGGATCGGGCAGAGATGGAACTGGCGCATGAACTTGGGCGACAGCAGCGCGTTCTCGGGCGGCAGGTCCGGCAGGTCCTTCGTCGCCACCAGCGGCAGGCCCAGCACGCTGGCCACCGCTTCGGCATGGTCGCGTTCGGACACCAGCCCGAGACGGCCGAGCAGCGCGAGCAGGGAGCCGCCGGTCTCGGCCTCCAGCCGGCGCGCACGTGCGAGGTCGGCGTCCTTCAGCCGGCCGCGCTCGAGCAGCAGCTCGACGATGCGCGACTCGACGGGATCGCCGCCGATGGATTCCTCGCTGGGACCGAGTAACGCGTTCAAGCGCACCTCCACGAACAGGTTGCCGACTCTAGCAGCGTGGCGCCGCGGTTTCGGCGGTCGCACATGAATGCTGCCCGCGACGTCGCGGCGCGATCCATGGCGTCATCCGACCCACGCCCGGGCATTGCGGAACATCCGCAGCCAGGGCGAATCGGCCGGCCACTCGCGCGGCGCCCAGCTGAGGTTGGCCGTCCGCAGCGTGCGTTCAGGGTGCGGCATCAGCAGCGTGACGCGGCCGTCCGCGCTGGTGAACGCACCGATCGCGTCGACCGAGCCGTTCGGATTGAGCGGGTACTGCGACGTGGGTTCGCCGCGGCCGTCGACATAGCGTCCGCACACGGCGATCGCGGCGCGGCTGGCGTCTGCATCGAAATGCACGCGCCCCTCGCCATGCGAGACGACCACCGGGATCCGCGAGCCTTCCATGCCGGTCATGAATATCGACGGCGACTCCGCGATGTGCAGCAGGCCCAGGCGCGCCTCGAACTGCTCGCTGCGATTGCGCAGCAGCCGCGGGAAATGCTCGGCGCCGGGGATGACAGGCGCCATCGACGCCATCATCTGGCAGCCGTTGCAGACTCCGAGCGCGAACGTGTCCTCGCGCACGAAGAAGGTCGCGAACGCCTCGCGCACGGCACTGCGCTCGAGCGCGCTGGTGGCCCAGCCGCGGCCCGCGCCCAGTACGTCGCCGTAGCTGAAGCCGCCGCAGGCGGCGAGGCCGGCGAAGTCGCGCAGGTCGACACGGCCGGCGATCAGGTCGCTCATGTGCACGTCGACGGCCGCGAACCCGGCACGATCGAACGCCCATGCCATCTCGATCTGCCCGTTGACGCCCTGCTCGCGCAGGATCGCAACCCGGGGCCGCGCACCCGTATTCACATACGGCGCCGACACGTCGTCGCCGGGATCGAACGTCAGCTTCGGCACCAGACCCGGCGCGTTGAAGTCACGCGCCACGCTGCGTTCCTCGTCGGCGCAATCGGGGTTGTCGCGCAGCCGCTGCATCGCATGCGTCACCGACCACCAGGCGTCGAACAATTCCTGCCAGCCCCACTCGGCCAGCGTCTCGCCGTCGCTGCGCACGCGCACCTGCGGCGAGGCGGTCGGGCGCGCGATGCGCTGCGCGCAGTCGATCAGGCCGTGACGCGCGACGAGATCCGCGAATTCCGCGCGATCCTCGATCGCGACCTGCACGATCGCGCCGAGCTCCTCGTTGAACAGCGTGCGGAACGGATCCTCGCCCCAGGCGTCGAGCGAGATGTCCAGCCCGGTACGCGAGCAGAACGCCATTTCCGCCAGCGCCGCGAACGCGCCGCCGTCGGAGCGGTCGTGATACGCGCGCACCAGGCCCGCCTGCCGCGCCGCGCGCATGAGTTCGAACAGGTCGCAAAGCCGCTGCGGATCGTCGAGGTCGGGAACGCCGAAGCCGTCGCGCTCGGACGCCGCCGCGAACGCCGGAAGTGCGCCGTTCGAGCCGGCTTCCGGATGGCATTGCACCAGGACGGAGCCGCCAAGCCTCTGTTTTCCGGCGCCCAGGCCGATCAACCACAGGTCGCTTTCGAGCTCGCGATCGAGCAGCGGCGTGAGCTGGCCGCGCACGTCCTCGACCGGCGCGAACGCGGTGACCACGAGCGACACCGGCGACACCGACTTGTGCGCCACGCCGTCCGCCTGCCACTGCGCCTGCATCGAAAGCGAATCCTTGCCGACCGGGATCGCGAGTTGCAGTGCGGGGCACAACTCCATCGCGATCGCTTCGACCGCGTCGAACAGCCGCGCGTCCTCGCCCGGATGCCCGCACGCGGCCATCCAGTTCGCCGACAGCTTGATGCGATCGAGCGCATCCACCGGCGCAGCACAGAGATTGGTGATCGCTTCGCCGACCGCCATGCGCGCGGCGGCGGCGGAATCGAGCAACGCGATGGGCGCGCGCTCACCGATCGCCATCGCCTCGCCCGCATGCGTGTCGAAACCGGCGAACGTTATTGCGCAATCAGCCACCGGCAACTGCCACGGGCCGACCATCTGGTCGCGCGCCGTCAATCCGCCGACGCTGCGATCGCCGATCGTGACCAGGAAATTCTTCGACGCGACGGTCGGATGCGACAGCACGCGCAGCGCGGCGTCATGCAGGTCGAGCCCGCCCCACTTCAGCGCGGGCCACTTCGGCGCCGGCGGGTGCGTGGCGTCGCGATGCATCTTGGGCGCCTTGCCGAACAGCACGTCCATCGGGATGTCGATCGGCCAACCGGTTTCGCCCGCAGCCACCGTTTCCGGCGTGGCGCCGTGCCCGACGACGAGGCGCTCCTCCGACGTCGCGACGCCGACCACCGCGAACGGGCAGCGTTCGCGCTCGCAGATCGCGCTGAATTCCTCGACACGCTCCGGCGGCAGGCCGAGCACGTAGCGTTCCTGCGATTCGTTGCACCACAGCTGCATCGGCG
Organism: Cognatilysobacter lacus; assembly: GCF_008274655.1. Taxonomy (GTDB): domain Bacteria; phylum Pseudomonadota; class Gammaproteobacteria; order Xanthomonadales; family Xanthomonadaceae; genus Cognatilysobacter; species Cognatilysobacter lacus. The sequence goes on from NZ_VTRV01000013.1 coordinate 8,529, forward strand.
ACAGTGACGGATCGTCGCTGGGCACGCGGTCGAAATCGATCACGCCGCCCAGGCCGCTGTCGTGCAGCAGTTCTGGAATCGCGTTGGACAGGCCGCCGGCGCCGACGTCGTGGATGGTGGCGATGGGATTGTTTTCGCGCAGGCCCACGCAGCGGTCGATCACTTCCTGGCAACGGCGCTCCATCTCCGGGTTGTCGCGCTGCACGCTGGCGAAGTCGAGCGCCTCGTGGCTTTCGCCGGACGCGACCGAACTCGCGGCGCCGCCGCCGAGGCCGATCAGCATCGCCGGCCCACCCAGCACGACGATCGCGTCGCCCGGCCGCAGGCCGTGTTTCTGCACCTGGATGCGGTCGATGGCACCGAGGCCGCCGGCGAGCATGATCGGCTTGTCGTAGGCGCGTGCGATGTCGCCTTCGGGCAGCTCGAAGCTGCGGAAGTAGCCGAGCAGGTTCGGCCGGCCGAATTCGTTGTTGAACGCGGCCGCGCCGATCGGGCCGTCGAGCATGATTTCCAGCGCGGGCGCCATTCGCGGGTTCAGCGCGCGCGGTGCCTCCCACGGCTGCGGCAGCGTGGGGATGCGCAGGTGCGAGACGGAGAACCCGGCCAGGCCCGCCTTGGGCTTGCCGCCACGACCGGTCGCGCCTTCGTCGCGGATCTCGCCGCCGGCGCCGGTGGACGCGCCGGGGAACGGCGCGATCGCGGTCGGATGGTTATGCGTTTCCACCTTGATGCAGAAGGCCGACTCCACCTCGCCTTCGCCGCGATAGGTGAAGTCCGCGCCGGACGGACGGAAGCGCTGCGCGCGATAGCCGGCCACGACCGCCGCGTTGTCGCTGTAGGCGGTGAGCGTGTGCTGCGGCGTGGTCGCGTGGGTGTGGCGGATCATGCCGAACAGCGACTTGGGCGCATCGACGCCGTCGATCGTCCAGCTCGCGTTGAAGATCTTGTGCCGGCAATGCTCGGAGTTCGCCTGGGCGAACATCATCAGCTCGACGTCGGACGGCGCGCGGCGCAAGGCCGCATAGCGCTCGCGCAGGTACGCGATCTCGTCGTCGGCCAGCGCGAGGCCGAGTCGCAGGTTCGCGTTCTCGAGGTCGGCGAGGTCGATGCGTTCGACCCCACCGCGCGACGGCGCCTCGAACAGCGCGATGGCGTCCTCGCGCGCCTCGAGCAGCGACTGCGTCATCGGGTCGTGCAGCACCTTCGCGAGGCGGCCCTGCGTGGCGGCGTCGGCGGGCCAGCCATGCAGGTCGATGCGCGTGCCCCGCTCCACCCGCTGCACCGGCAGGCCGGCGCCGCGGAGGAGCTCGGTGGCCTTGCTCGACCACGGCGAACGCGTGCCAAGCCGTGGCGTGGCATAGCGCGAAACCACGTCCGCCTCGCGCTCGGCGACACCGGTACCGGCATCGAGGATCTGGCAGAGCTTGCCAAGGTCCGGCTGTGCGCGGGCCTCCGGGATCACCCAGTAGACATGCCGGGTACCGGCCAGTCGGATCTCGGGTTCGAGGCTGCGGAGACGGGCTTGGAGCCGCTCCAGGCGGAACGACGACAGGGCGGGGGCGCCCTCGAGGACGATCATGTCCGACGGACCGTGCGACGGCAGGGCCCGAGATTGTACCGTCCCGGGCGCTGCGGCCGGCCTCAACCGGCCTTCTTCGCCGGCTCCATCTTGTCGAGGATCTCGCGCAGCTTGTCCGGCGGGACGTAGCCGCCCAGCTGCGTGCCGTCATCGGCGATCACCATCGGCGTGCCGGTCAGGCCCGCGCGCTGGCCGATGTCGTACTCCATGTCGACCGGGTTCTTGCAGGTTCGCATCGGCGGCATGCGGTCGTTCTTGGCGTCGGTCAGCGCCTTCCTGCGGTCGGGGGCGCACCAGACCGAGACCATCTGGCGGTAGTCGTCGCTGCCGATGCCGGCGCGCGGGAAGGCCACGTATTCGACCGCGATGCCCTGACGGTTGTATTCGGCGATTTCGCTGTGGAACTTGCGGCAGAAGCCGCAGCTGATATCGGTGAAGACCGTGACCCGGTGCCTCGGATTCGGCGGCGCGAAGACGATCCGGTCACTCTGCGGGATCTGCTGCAGGAGCTTGGTGCGAAGCCCTGCCAGCGATACCTCGGTGAGGTTGTTCTTGTTCACCGTGTCGTAGAGGGCGCCGCCAGCCCCGGGGATGAAAAGGTAGCGTCCGTCGTCGCTGACGTACGCGACCTGCCCGGCCACCACCACCTCGCGGAAGCCCGGCAGAGGCGCGTTACCGACGTGCTCGACCACCGCCCGCGGCTCCAGCACGCGAATCGCGTCGATCGCACGGGCGTCAGGGGTGCCGGCGGCCGGCTTGGCCTCGACGGTCGACCCTGCGGTACGGGCGAGCGAAGCGCCGGCCTTCGGGGTGTCGGCGGGCTTGCGCGCGTCGCCCGGAACCTTCGCACACGCGGCGAGACTGACGACGCCGAGCACGGCGAGGAGGACGGGCTTGCGGAAGCTGCGCATCGGACGGCGGCACTCGGAGGAGACCGCCGGATTGTGGCATGGGCGACCGCGGCGGCCGGGCGCGCGCGGGCCTGCAGTTCAGCTGCGGGGTTGGAGGCGGGTCGAGGCCGGTCGTCTAGCCGGCGGCGCCACGTCAGCCTCGCGGGTGGTGCATGCGGTGCAGCTGTTTGAGTTTCTCGCGCGCCACCAGCGTGTAGATCTGGGTGGTCGATAGCGAACTGTGGCCGAGCAGCATCTGCAGCGAGCGCAGGTCGGCGCCATGGTTGAGCAGGTGCGTGGCGAAGCTGTGGCGCAGGCCGTGGGGCGAAATGCGCGTGGCGTCGATGCCGGCCACCGCGGCCATGCGCTTGACCGTCGACCAGAAGCGCTGGCGCGTGAGTGGCTCGCCTTTCGCGTCGACGAAAAGGTAGGTCGAGCCGTGGCCCTTGCCCAGCAGCGCCGGGCGCGCGTGCGTCGCGTAGCGCTCGAGCCAGTGCTGCGCTTCCTCGCCCATCGGCAGCAGGCGCTCGCGGCTGCCCTTGCCAGTGACGCGAAGCGCACCCTGCCGGAGGTTCACCGCCTGCGTAGGCAGGCCGACCAGCTCGCTGACGCGCAGGCCGGTCGCGTACATGAGTTCCAGCATCGCCTTGTCCCGCAGGCCCGTCGACGACTCGACGTCCGGCGCCGCCAGAAGCGCCGCGATCTGACTTTCGGTGAGCGCTTTCGGCAACAGGCGCGGCAGCGTCGGCGAGCCGAGCAAGGCGGTCGGGTCGTCGCTGCGCAGGCGTTCGCGCAGGCACCAGCCGAACAGCCCGCGCAATGCGGAGAGCAGCCGTGCATTGCTGCGCGGCGAATAGCCCGCGCGCGCGCGCCACGCCAGGTAATCGGAGAGATCGGAAGCCCCCGCGTCAAGCAGCGCGCCGTCGCGTCCACGCCAGCGTGCGAAGCCGCCAAGGTCGCGTCGATAGCTCTCGCGCGAGGACGACGACAGGCCGGTTTCGGCCCAGATCGCATCGAGGTGGCGGTCGATCAGGCGTGCATCGGAAGGGCCGATTTCCGGCTGCGCCATCGCGGCCTGGCGTCGCGCCGAAATGCCGCCCGCGCGTCGCGATGCCGGGTTCGAATCCATGCGTCGCAGCTTAGCGACTATCCTTCGCGCATGGCATCGACCCCAACTTTGCGCGCCCATATCGGCTGGCGCCTGCTCGCGCTTTCGTACGATTTCTGGCCCGTCGCCGCGCTCTGGATGCTGACGTCGGCCGCGTTCAACGTCGCGTATTCGCTTGCGGGGCACGCGCGTCGCGAGTACGTCGCGCCTTTCACCTGGCTCGGCACGTTGCTGTGGATCACGTGCTGGCTGATCGCCGGCATCTATGCGGTCGTGAGCTGGCAACGCGGCGGGCAGACCATCGGTATGCGCCCGTGGCGACTGCGACTGGTCGGCCTGCATGCGCCTCCGGACCGGCGCGCGCTGGCGATCCGCTACCTCGTCGGCACGGTTTCGCTGCTGCTCGGCGGGCTCGGCTTCTGGTGGGCGTGGATCGATCGCGACCGCCTGACCTGGCATGACCGCGCGAGCGGCACGCGCATGGAACGCATCGCCAAGCGCGGGTGAGGCGACGGCACAGCCGATCGCTACGGTGTCGCGCTGGTGAGCCGCGTGCTCCGACGCCGACGCGTCGAAGCGCGCGCCCGGCTCAACCCGACCGGCGTCGGAACAATATCGTCGACAGCACCAGCATCAGCAGCGTGGGCGCGACGTAGGCGATGCGGTAGTCGAGCTGGAACGCACGTGCGGCGCGCACGAACGTCTCCTGCACCAGCCAGAAGCCCAGCGAGAACACGATGCCAAGGAACAACCGCCGGCCGAGGCCGCCGCTGCGCAACGTGCCGAACGCGAACGGCACCGCGGCGATGCAGAGCGCGAGCGCGTTGAACGGATAGAACCAGCGACCCCAGTAATGCTCCTCGAACTCGTTGGCATCCAGGCCATTGCGCTCGCGGTATTCCATCGCGTCACGCAGTTCGCTCGAGGCAAGGTTGCGCGGGCTGTCGATGTCGGCGGTGAGCGCGGCCGTGTCCAGCCGCGACGCCCAGACCTGCTCGGGGATCGACTCGCGCGAGACCGACTTCGCCGCGAAGGTCGTGCGGGTGACGTTGCGCAACAGCCAGCTGCCGGGGCGATGCTCGGCGATCGCGGCCTGCGAAATCGATTTCAGGCGTCCGTCGGCCTCGAATTCGTACAGGCGCACGTCGCGCAGCTCCAGCCACGTGCGTCCGTTCGCCGTGCGCTCCTGCCCGCCCTGCGCGTTGAGGATGAACTCGCCCTCGCGCGCCCACAGGCCCGAGTAGCGTGCGACGACGGTGTCCCGGTTGGTCGCCGTCTGCTTGACGATGTTGGACATGCGGTCGCCCCACGGCCCGAGCGTCTCGCCGTTGACGACCATCAGCAGCGTCAGCAGCGCCACCGCGCCGGCGACGGTGACGCCGAGCCGACGACGCGACAGCCCGAGCGCGCGCAGCGCCGTGAGCTCGGACGACGCCGCGAGCTGCCCCAGGCCCATCAACGCGCCGATCACGGCGGCCGTCGGAAACAGCGTGTAGGCACGCCGAGGCGCGGTATACGCGACGTGCGCGACCGCCTTGCCGAAGCCGTAGGCGCCCTTGCCGACGTCGCCCATCTCGCCGACGAGCGCGAGCGTGACGTCGAGGCCGAGCAGCACCATCCACGTGAGCAGGATGGTGCCGATCACCAGCCTCGCGACGTAGATGTCGTGGATCTTCGGGAACGGCTTCATCGGGAGGCTCCCCGCAGGCGCGGTGCGCGAATGCGGCCGTCGGTGAAATAGAGCCAGGCGCCGAGCGCGAGCAGCGGAAGCACCAGCCACCATTGGCCGAGCGCGGTCGGGATCTTTCCGTTCGTGATCAGCTTGATGCTGTAGAGCGACAGCATCGTGGCGACCAGGTAGATCAGGAAACCCATCGCGATCCGCCCCAGCCGGCCTTCACGCGGCGAGCTGCGCGCCAGCGGCACCGCCAGCAGCGCGAAGGCGAGCGCTAGGAAGGGCGGCGCGATGCGCGAGTGCAGTTCAGCCTTGGCCGAGGGGCGCGCGTCCGTGAGCAGCCGGAGGGTGGACAGCAGGCGGGGGTCGTCGGGGTCGTAGCGGCCCTTCGGCGCCGGCATTTCCGCCTGGTTGCTGCGGTAGCGCATAAGCCGGTAATCGCGCGCCGCGCCCTGCCGGGGGCCCTCGACCTCGAAGCCGTCGTCGAGCACGAGGAAGCGATGTCCGTCCGCGTCGGCCTCCAGGTGGCCGCCCTTGGCGGTCGTCACGTCGAGGCGGTCCTTCTTCTGGCGGTAGATGAAAACCCGCTCGAAACGCGTGCCGTCGGTCGACATGCGGCTGACGAACACCACCCCACCATTGGCGATGGGCGTGAAGCGCCCGGGTTCCAGCCCCGCCACCAGCAAGTTGCGGGTCGCGGCGTTGACCATCTCCTTGGAGACGCGCTCGGCCCAGGGCGCCAGCCAGAGCGAGCACATCGCGATCACCGCGATCACCGGGAGCGCCAGCCCCAGCACCGGCCGCAACAGCCGCCCGGGCCCGATGCCGACCGAGGCCAGCACCGGCATCTCCGAATCCCGGTAGAGCCGCCCGACCGCGAGCATCAGCCCAAGCATCAGCGCCAGCGGCAGGATGATCGGCAGCCAGTTGAGGAACAGCAGCCCCAGCTGGGGCAGCAGCATGTCCGCGGGGAATCGCCCTTCGGCGATATCGCGCAGCACGTCGGCGAAGACCGCCCCGAAGGCGACCATCAGCAACACCAGCGTGGTCGCCAGCGTGGCCTGTACGAACTCAGACAGCAGATATCGGTCGAATTTCAGCATTCGCGGGGGGCTGATCTAGACTCGTCGTTCGTTCAACGGCCCGGCGCCGCGCCTTACGGCGAGGTCGGGTGCATGATCCGGCGATGCCGGCGACTCGGCCCACAGAGTCGGCGATTGTACGTAAATCCCTTTTCACGACCCCGGATTGCTGGATGGCACTCGAATTCCACCTCACCTCCGACGCGCCGGCGACCGTCGCGGCCGACTGCATCATCGTCGGCATATTCGCCGACAAGACGCTCACGGAGCCCGCGGCCGCGATCGACGCCGCCAGCGGCGGCCGGCTGTCCGCGCTGATCGAGCGCGGCGACGCCAGCGGGAAGACCGGCAAGACCGCGCTGCTGCACGACCTGCCCGACATCAAGGCGCCGCGCATGCTGGTGGTCGGCCTGGGCGACGCCGCGAAGTTCGGCGTGCCCCAATACATCAAGGCGCTCGGCGACGCGGTACGCGCGCTGAAGGCCGGCCCGGTCGCGCACGCCGTGAACACGCTGCCGCAGGTGCCCGTAAAGGGCCGCGACGCCGCATGGGCCACGCGCCAGGCGGTGATCGCGTCGGACCACGCCGGCTATCGTTACACCGCGACGCTCGGCGAGAAGTCGAAGGCCAAGATCGAGGCCGGCCTGAAGCGCGTCACCGTCGCCGGCAGCGATGCGCTGGCCCTCGCGCACGGCCAGGCGATCGCCGCCGGCGTGCAGTTCACGCGCGAGCTCGGCAACCTGCCGCCGAACATCTGCAACCCGGCATACCTGGCGCAGCAGGCGCAGGAATTCGCCTCGCGCTTCGACAGCTGCAGCTGCGAAGTGCTCGACCGCGAGCAGATGGAAGCGCTGGGCATGGGTTCGCTGCTCGCGGTCGCGCGCGGCTCCGCCAACCCGCCCAAGCTCATCGTCCTGAAGTACAACGGTGGCGGCGACGCGAAGCCCTACGTGATGGTCGGCAAGGGCATCACGTTCGACAGCGGCGGCGTGAACCTCAAGACGCAGGGCGGCGTCGAGGAAATGAAGTACGACATGTGCGGCGCGGCGACGGTCATGGGCACGTTCGTGTCCACCGTCGGGCTGAAGCTGCCACTCAACCTCGTCGTGGTGGTGCCCGCGGTCGAGAACATGCTCGACGGCAACAGCTATCGCCCATCGGACGTCATCACGTCGATGTCGGGCAAGACCATCGAGGTCGGCAATACCGACGCGGAAGGCCGCCTGATCCTCTGCGATGCGCTCACCTATGCGCAGCGCTTCGAGCCCGCAGCACTGCTCGACGTCGCGACGCTGACCGGCGCCTGCGTGGTCGCGCTCGGCAAGTACGCTGCCGGCCTGATGAGCAAGGACGAATCGCTGTCGGCCGAGCTGCTGGCGGCCGGCGAGACCGTGTTCGACCGCGCCTGGCCGCTGCCGCTGTGGGACGAGTACCAGACGCAACTCCAGTCGACGTTCGCCGACGTCTACAACATCGGCGGCCGCTGGGCCGGCGCGATCACCGCCGGGTGCTTCCTGTCGCGCTTCACGGAAGGCCAGCGCTGGGCGCACCTGGACATCGCCGGCGTCGCCAACGACGAGGGCAAGCGCGGCATGGCCACCGGTCGACCGGTCGGCATGCTGTCGCAGTGGTTGATGGACCGCGCCGGCGCCTGACCCATGGCGCGCGCCGACTTCTACCTCGTCACCACGCCGCGTTTTCGCAGCGAGCCGCTCCGGCTCGTCTGCGAGCTCGCGCGCAAGGCGTTCGATGCCGGGCTGCCGACGCTGGTGCTCGCGCGTTCACAGGCGCAGGCCGAAGCCCTCGACGACATGCTGTGGGAAATGGGGGACGAGGTTTACATCCCGCACCAGATCGCCGGCAGCGAAGAGGACGAGGAGGAGGCCGAGGTGCTGATCGCGGCGCCGGAGACCGACGTTCCCCTGCGCCCGCTCGTGATCAACCTGCGCGACGCCGCGGTGGACGGTGCGTTCGACCGCGTCCTGGAAGTGGTGCCCGCGGACGAATCGGCACGCGCACCGCTGCGCGAGCGCTGGAAGCAGTACCAGGCGCGCGGGCTGGAGCTCAAGAAACACGACATGTAGCGGGTGCGGTGCGCACGGCGCGCGCTGCAGGTTGCGGCCACGGCGTTCGCGATTGCGTCCGTCGCTGCTGAAGCAGGCATTCCGCCGCGCGATCGACGTCGCCGCCCTGCACCCGACGATCCACACCCATTTCCGATTACCCAGACCGCCATGTCCCTCGCCCCCGGTTACGACCCGACACAGTTCGAAGCGCGCCTCTACGCACAGTGGGAGGCGAGCGGCGTCTTCAAGCCGAGCGGGCATGGCGAGCCGTACTGCATCCTGCTGCCGCCGCCGAACGTCACCGGCACGCTGCACATGGGCCATGCGTTCCAGCACACGCTGCAGGACGCACTGGTGCGCTATCACCGCATGCGCGGCTTCGACGTGCTGTGGCAGATGGGCACCGACCACGCCGGCATCGCCACCGAGATGGTGGTCTCGCGCAACCTCGCGCTGGAAGGCAAAGGCGAGACGCGCGACTCGCTCGGCCGCGACGGCTTCATCGAGAAGGTTTGGGAGTGGAAGCAGGCCTCCGGCGACACGATCGAACGGCAGATGCGCCGCCTGGGCACGTCGGGCGACTGGTCGCGCAGCACTTTCACGATGGATCCGATGGCGGCCGACGCCGTGCGCGAGGCCTTCGTACGCCTGTTCGACGACGGCCTGATCTACCGCGGCCAGCGCCTCGTCAACTGGGACCCGGTGCTCAAGACCGCGATCTCGGATCTCGAAGTGGCGAACGAGGAAGAGGACGGCTCGCTCTGGTCGATCCGCTACCCGCTCGCCGACGGCGAAACGTACGCCTACGTCGAGCGCGACGAGGACGGCAACGAGACGCTGCGCGAGACGCGCGACTACCTCGTCGTCGCCACCACGCGCCCGGAAACCATGCTCGGCGACACCGCGGCGATGGTGCATCCCGATGACGAGCGCTATGCGTCGCTGCACGGCAAGTCCGTGGTGCTTCCGCTGACGGGCCGCCGCATCCCGGTGATCACGGACGACTACGTCGACCGCGCGTTCGGGACCGGCGTCGTCAAGGTCACGCCGGCGCACGACTTCAACGACTACGCAGTCGGCCAGCGGCATTCGCTGCCGCTCATCAACATCTTCACGCCGGACGCGAAGATCCTCGACGGCGTGCTGGCCGAGGAGGCCGGCGTGCCCGAGCCGTATCGCGGCCTCGATCGATTCGATGCGCGCAAGGCCGTGCTTGCCGACCTCGAGTCGCAGGGGCTGCTGCTCGAAACCAGGCCGCACAAGCTGCAGGTGCCACGCGGCGACCGCACGGGCCAGGTCATCGAGCCGTACCTCACGGACCAGTGGTTCGTGAAGATGGACACGCTGGGCGCGCGCGGGCTTCAACTCGCCGAAAGCGGCGCGGTGAAGTTCGTCCCTCCGAACTGGATCAACACCTACCGCCACTGGATGGAGAACATCCAGGACTGGTGCATCTCGCGCCAGCTGTGGTGGGGCCATCGCATTCCCGCGTGGTACGACGCCACGGGCCGCGCCTACGTCGGTCGCGACGAGGCCGAGGTGCGCGCGAAGCACGGCATCGACGCGTCGATGGCGCTGACGCAGGACAACGACGTGCTGGAGACGTGGTTCTCATCGTCGTTGTGGCCGTTCAGCACGATGGGCTGGCCGAACGAGGCGCTGATGCGCGAGCGCGGCTTCGACCGCTTCGTGCCGTCGAGCGTGCTGGTCACCGGCTTCGACATCATCTTCTTCTGGGTCGCCCGGATGATCATGATGACCGACCACTTCACGGGCGAAGTGCCCTTCAAGGACGTCTACATCACCGGCCTGGTGCGCGACGCGCACGGCCAGAAGATGTCGAAGTCCAAGGGCAACGTCCTCGATCCGATCGACCTCGTCGACGGCATCTCGCTCGATGACCTCGTCGCCAAGCGCACCACCGGGCTCATGAACCCGAAGGACGCGCCGAAGATCGAGAAGGCGACGCGCAAGGAATTCCCGGACGGCATACCTGCGTTCGGCGCCGACGCGCTGCGCTTCACCATCGCCGCGCTCGCCACGCATGGCCGCGACATCAAGTTCGACCTCAACCGCGCCGAGGGCTACAAGAATTTCTGCAACAAGTTGTGGAATGCGGCTCGTTTCGTGCTGATGAACACCGAGGGTTTTTCTGCCTCCGGTGTCCCGGAGCTACGGTCCGATTTCGACAGGTGGATCGTCCACAGCCTCCGCAACACCATGCTAAACGTGCAGGATGCATTTGCTGCATATCGTTTTGACTACATTGCGCAAGAGTTGTACGACTTCACTTGGAACGAGCTCTGCGATTGGTACTTGGAATTTTCGAAGGCCGAGCTGCAGCTGGGCGACTCTGAGTCGTCTCGAAACACCAAGCATGTCTTGCTGTACGTGCTCGAGCAAACCCTACGGGGACTGCACCCAATCATTCCGTTCGTCACAGACGAAATCTGGGGACACATCGCGCCGCGCCTTGGATTAGACGCTACGACCGTAAGTATTCAGCAGTACCCAACTTGGGAATCGCTGCCGAGCGATGCTGAAAGCGTGTCGGCTGCATCGACTGTGTCGGCGCTCCAAGCGGTCGTCGTTCAAATCCGTTCCATCCGCAGTCAACTCGGCATAAGTCCGGGCAAGCCCATCCAACTGCTCGTTCAGGGCCCGCGCGACGACATGGCTGCGATAGCCATCACGCGCTACGAGCCTCAACTCAAGTCTCTCGTGCGCGCCGAAAGTGTGCACTGGATCGAGACGGAACCACCGGCGGCGGCCACCGCGGTTCTGGGGGACATCCGACTTTTTGTGCCACTCGAAGGCCTCGTCGATCTCGGTGCCGAGCGCTCGCGACTCGACAAGGAGATCAAGCGCGTCGAAGTCGAGATCGCGAAGTGCCGCGGCAAGCTCGCCAGCGAAACGTTCGTGGCGAATGCACCGCCCGCGGTGGTCGAGCAGGAACGCAAGCGCCTGGTCGACTGGACGTCGCAGCAGGACGCGCTTTCAGCGCAGCGGGCCAAGCTGGGCTGATCGACGCGGCGGTTCAGTCGGGCGGCAGCAGTTCCATCGCCATCACCACAGCGTCCTCGCGGCCATCGCGCGCGGGGTAATAGCGGGGGCGCCGCCCGATCTCGTTGAAGCCTTCCTTGTCGTACATCGCTATCGCACCGCGGTTCGACGGCCGCACCTCGAGGAACACGCGCTGCGCACCGCGGGACCGCGCCACGTGCAGCAGGGCACGCAGCAGGCGCTTGCCGTGGCCGCGCCCCTGGTGCTCCGGCGCAACGCAGATGTTGAGCACATGCGCTTCGCCCGCGGCGAGGCTGACCAGGAAATAGCCGGCGATCGCGCCGTCGACGTCGAGCACCCACGCGATGTAATCGGCGCGCAGGCAGTCCCGGAAGATGCCGGCGGTCCATGGGAATTCGTAGGAGCGGCGCTCGACGGCGAAGACACCGTCGACGTCCTGCTCCCGCATCGGCCGCAGCGAGGCGACTTCGCCGGGGCTCGAAGGCCGCGCGCTCATCCCGGCCGCGACGCCTTGCGCAATGGCCGCAGCGCCCGCCAGAACCGGCGGCGCGACGCGGCGTCACGCGGAATGCCGACCCTCTCGACCAGCGGCGCCAGGTCGATCCCGCGCGCCACTCGCGCCAGTCCTGCGGGAATGCCGGCAACTGCCGCCGCCATCGATTCCGACGACTGCCGACTCTCCGGCTCGACGGCGCGCGTGCGCAGCACATCAAGGCCCATCGCCTGCAACCATTCGACCTGCTGCGCGCTCCACGGCAGGCTCATGCGGTGACCTCCGCCGGCCGCCGGAGCCGCCGCCAGCCCCAGTACCCCAATCCCGACAGCGCATAGAGCGCGAACACGCCAAGCAGAACCGTCGGCGGATCGATCGCCACCGCCACCAGCACCCCGACCACCAGGATGATCGCCAGGAACGGCACGCGGTCGTTGCGCGCGGCGCCGCCCTTGAAACTGAAGTAGCGCAGGCGGCTGACCATCAGCAGAGCGGCAAACACGGTGACGCCGAGCGCGACGTAGCGCAGGTCGCGGCCGGACAGGTCGAAGCTCTCGCACGTCCAGACGAAGCTCGACATCAGCCCGGCCGCCGCGGGGCTGGCCAGGCCGATGAACCAGCGCTTGTCCACCTGGCCGACCTGCGCATTGAAGCGCGCGAGCCGCAGCGCGGCGCAGGCGGCGTAGAGGAAGGCGACGATCCAGCCGATCTTGCCTGGCGTGGCGCCGTCCATGCGCAGCGAATCCAGCGCCCAGTGGTACATGAGCAGCGACGGCGCCACCCCGAAGCTGACCAGGTCGGCCAGCGAGTCGTACTGCACGCCGAACTCGCTCTGGGTGTTGGTGAGCCGCGCCACGCGGCCGTCCAGCCCGTCGAGGATCGCCGCGACGAACACCGCGACGCAGGCGTCCGGGAAGTGCCCCTGGGCCGCGGCGATGATCGCGTAGAAGCCGGCAAACATGCCGCCGGTGGTGAAGAGATTCGGCAGCAGGTAGATGCCGCGGGCGCGCGGACGGGGCTGAACGCCCGGTGGCATGGATTCCATTTTGAAAGTGTATCCCTTGCCCCGGCGGCCCGGCGGTGTTCGAATCGGCCGAATCCCCCACCTTCGGAGCCGCCATGGGCCGGCCCATCCGCTTCGCCTCCGCTTTCCTTCCCCTCGCGATGGCCGTGGCGCTGCCAGTCGCCGCCGGGCAGGTCTATACGTGGAAGGACGCCCGCGGCGTTACCCACTACGCCGACGCGCCGCCGGCCGGGCAGACGATGAAGGCCCGCACGTTCGGTGAGCGCCCGGTGCCGCCGACCGCGCCGAAGGCGGTCGCCAACTCCGACTGCTCGAACGCCCGCAGCAACTTCACGCTGCTGCAGGGCACCGCCAGGGTCGGCGTCGACGACAACAAGGACGGCAAGATCGATCGCGAACTCACCGCTGCCGAGCGCGCCGCGCGCCTGAAGGTGGCCGAGGGCCAGGTCGAGCTTTATTGCGAGAAGCCGGCGGCCGACGCGGTCACCACGCGCAAGGGCTGAGACGACGCGCCGGGCAATTCCCGGCCAGGCCGGGGGCGCGTGGCAGAATGGCGTTTTTCCGCGCCGAATAACCGCCGATGCGCCTGTCGCAGTTCCATCTCCGTACCACCAAGGAAACGCCGGCCGACGCCGATGTCGCTAGCCAGCAGTTGATGCTGCGCGCGGGCATGATCCGCAAGCTCGCGGTCGGGCTGTACACGTGGTCGCCGCTGGGCCTGCGCGTGCTGCGCAAGGTCGAACGCATCGTCCGCGAGGAAATGTCCGCGGCAGGCGCGATCGAGATGCTGATGCCGTCCGTGCAACCGCGCGAGCTGTGGGAAGAGACCGGGCGCTGGGAAAAGTTCGGCGGCCAGCTGCTGAAGATCAAGGACCGCAAGGACGCCTGGTACTGCTACGGCCCCACGCACGAGGAGGTCATTACCGACTTCGCACGGCAGGAACTGGCCAGCTACAAGCAGTTGCCGGTCAACTTTTTCCAGATCCAGACCAAGTTCCGCGACGAGATCCGCCCGCGCTTCGGCGTGATGCGCGCGCGCGAGTTTCTGATGAAGGACGCCTATTCCTTCCACGCGACCGACGAGGATCTTGGCCGCGAATACAAGAACATGTACGACACCTACGGCCGCATCTTTACGCGGCTGGGGTTGAAATTCCGCGCGGTGTTCGCCGACACGGGCGCAATCGGCGGTTCCGCGTCGCACGAGTTCCACGTGCTCGCCGATTCGGGCGAGGACGCGATCGCGTTCTCGACCGGCTCCGACTACGCGGCGAACGTCGAGCTGGCCGAGGCCGTTTCGCCCGGCGAACGCCCGGCCGCGGCGGAGGCGATGCGCCGCGTCGATACGCCGACGCAGAAAACCTGCGAGGACGTCGCCGCGCTGATGGGCATCACGCTCGCGCGCACCGTGAAGTCGGTGGCGATGATGGGCACCGACCCCGAGAACAACCCGCGATTCGTGCTCGCCCTGGTGCGCGGCGATCACGTCGTCAACGAGATCAAGTTGTCCAAGCTGCCGGGCATGAGCGAGTACCGCCTCGCCACCGAAGCCGAAATCCGCGACCACCTTGGCGCGTCGCCCGGCTTCCTGGGCCCCGTCAACGCCGCGAGGGACATCTTCGTCGTCGCCGACCGGAGCGTCGCCGCGATGGCGGATTTCGTCGTGGGCGCCAATGCCGACGGCTACCACCTCGCCGGCGTGAACTTCGGCCGGGACCTGCCGGAGCCGGCGCTGGTGGCCGATATCCGTAACGCGGTAGAAGGCGACCCGTCGCCCGACGGGCACGGCACGCTGGGCATTGCCCGAGGCATCGAGGTCGGCCACGTGTTCCAGCTGGGCCGCAAATATGCCGAGGCCATGAAGTGCACCGTGCTCGACGAATCCGGCAAGGCGATCACGCCGGCGATGGGCTGCTACGGCATCGGCGTGTCGCGCATCGTCGCGGCGGCGATCGAGCAGAACCACGACGCGAACGGGATCATCTGGCCCGACGCGATCGCGCCGTGGCAGGTGGCGGTCTGCGTGATCAACCCGAAGAACGTCGATGCGGTCGATGAGGCCGCGCAGTCGCTGTATCAGGACCTGCAACGGGCCGGTATCGACGCCGTTCTCGATGATCGCGGCCTGCGCGCCGGCCAGATGTTCGCCGACATCGAACTGATAGGTATTCCACATCGCATCGTGGTGTCCGAGCGCGGTCTGCAGGCCGGAACCTACGAGTACCGCCATCGCCGCGCCAGCGAGGCCGAGCAGCTCGATCGCGACGCGGCGATCGCGCGCGTCAGCGGTGCCTGATTATCGCGTTGGATTTACGCCATTAACTGCGCTGGTTACGATGGGCCGTCCGCGAAGGGCGGCCCATTTTCTTTTCGAGTTACCCGGAGATAAGCATGGCAGTCGATCTCAACAGCATGTCCGCCAAGGAACTCGAGGCCCTGATCAACCAGGCCAAGAAGCGTCGCAGCATCCTCAGCAAGCGCAAACCCGTCGCCACCGTGCGCAGTCGTCTCGAGCAGATCGCGCGCGCCGAGGGGTATTCGATCGCGGAACTTTTCGGCCCGCGCAACGCCGGTTCCGGCGGCGCGACCACGAGCACGACGCCTGCGCGCACCGGCAACCGCAAGCCTTCGAAGATGGCTGGCAGCAAGGTCGCGCCGAAGTACCGTAATCCGGAAAACGCATCGGAGACCTGGGCCGGTCGCGGCAAGCAGCCCCGCTGGCTGCAGGCGCATACCGACAAGGGCCGGGCGCTGGACGAGTTCCTCATTCGCTGACCGATCACGAGGCCGGCCGGGCACCGGCGTCGCCGCGGGCTCATGCAGCGCTCACCGATGCACCCTGAGGCTGCTCGCATGCCCACCCTCACCGAACGCCTGCGCGGCTGGGCGCGCTCGCTGAAACGCCAGACGCTCGTCGTCTGGTTCGCTGCGCGTGATCCGCGCACGCCGTGGCCGGTGCGCCTGTTCGCCATGGGCATCGCCGCCTACGCGCTGAGCCCGATCGACCTGATCCCCGATTTCATCCCGGTCCTCGGCTACCTCGACGACGTGATCATCGTGCCGCTCGGCATCGCGCTGGTCATGTGCTGGCTGCCCGCGGAGGTCGCGGCCGCTGCGCAGTTGCGCGCGAGCGAGGCGATCGACCGTCCGACGAGTCGCGGCATGGCGGTCGTGATCGTCGCGATCTGGATCGTCGTGCTGGCGGCGCTCGGCACCTGGGGCTGGCAGTTCTGGCACGCGCGCGGCCGCTGACGACGGGTCACAGATTCCGTCGCGGCGGCAACAGCATGTTGCCGAACAGCAGGCCCGCCACCAGCGCCGCGAGCGCGTTCATCACCGCGAGCAGCGCCACCTGGCCCGCACCTACGTCCTGATGCTGCATCAGGCTCAGCAGGCCGCGCAGGCTGGTGCTGCCGGGCACCAGCATGATGATGCCGGGCACGCGGATGATCGCGCCCGGCCGGTGCCACCAGCGCGCGTAGGCATTGCCGATCGCGGTCATCGACAGCGCGGCGAGGAACACGCCCGCCGGGCTGCCCGCGGCCTCGCCGACGAAGCGCGAGATCAGGTAACCGAGCGCCGCCGCGCACATCACGCGCAGGTAGTCGCGGTAGCTGGCGCGGAACAGCACCGCGAACGCGAACGACGCCAGCGCGAGCGACAGCCATTCGATCCACGCCGGCTGCGGGTGCGACGCGCGGGCCACCGGCGAGAACCCGGCCAAGTCGAGCGCATACAGCGATACGAGCACGCCGATGCCGAGCTTCAGGACCGTCGTAAGCGCGCCGGCGAAACGGGCAGTGCCGGACACCAGTTGCTGGCCGGTGAGCTCGCTCACGGCATTGGTCAACGTGAGCCCCGGCAAGAGCACCACGAGCGACGCGATCATCACCGTGTTCTGGTTGAGCGGTGCGATCAGCGACCCGGCCAGCACCGCCATCGTGCCGGCCAGCATGCCCGCGAGTGCCTCGAAACCGGTGCGCACGCGCGGCCGCGATTCCGACACGTTCGACAGCAGGCCGATCAGCAAGCCGGTCACACCCGCGACGCCGATATCGAGCCACGGCAACCGCAGCAGCCCGGCGACCGCGGCGGCGGCGAGCCCGAACGCGACCACCTCCGCGCGCTGCATCAGCGGGGTGGGCGGTGCGTCAAGCGCGCGCATCTGCGTTTTCGCATCGGCGGGGTCGAGCGAGCCCGCGAGCACTTCCTCGGCGATGCGATCGGTCTGCGCAAGCCGGTGCAGGTCGACGTCGCCGGGCGAGAGGCGCAGCACGCGCGTGGCGTCGCGTTGGCCGGTCTCCCGGCCGGGATCGCTGAAGGTGAGGATCAGGCCGGTCGGGTTCGACCACGGCTCGCAGCCGATACCGAGCCGCGACGCCACCGCGGTCAGCGCGCCTTCGAGGCGGTCGGCAGTGGTGCCGTAGCGGTGCAGGCGCTGCGCGAGCTCGACCATGAACTCGATGCGCGCTGAATAGGAGGCTTCGCTGAAGGGCGCCGTCATCGCGACAGGATCGCATGCAACCCGCGCACGGCCGAGCCGGTATGCTCCGCCGCGAGCATGAATGCACCCGTCGCCACGCCACCCTCCCTCGAGACCGATGCCGAATCCGGCAGCGCGCGCCTGTCCGGGCAGTGGACGCTCGAGCACGCGGTGCCGATCGGCGACCTGCTCAAGGCGGCGCCCTGCGACCTGAAATCGGTCGACGCGAGCGCCGTCACGCGGCTGGATTCGCTCGGCGTGCTGCAACTGCTGCGCTGGTCGCGCCGCTGCGGCACCGACTTCGACAGCTTCACCTTCCGCGACGAGCACCGCGCGCTGGTGGCGGCCATCGAGGACGTGGCCGACGATCGCCCCAAGCGCCGACGGGAATACGGCGTGGCAGCCGCGCTCGGGCGCCTCGGGTTTGCGGTCAAGGACAACTGGCAGGAATTCCTCGCGCTGATCGCCTTCCTGGGCGAGGTGCTGGTCAAGATGCTCCGCACGCTCAAGGAGCCGTCGCGCTTTCGCGTGACAGCGCTCGTGCACCACATGGAGCAGGTCGGACTCGACGCCACCCCGCTGGTCGCGGTGCTGAGCTTCCTGGTCGGTGCGGTGATCGCGTTCCTCGGCGCGAACGTGCTGAAGGACTTCGGCGCCCAGATCTACGTCGTGCAGCTGGTCGACGTGGCGTTCCTTCGCGAATTCGCGGTGCTGCTCACGTCGATCATCCTTGCCGGCCGCACGGCCAGCGCATTCACCGCGCAGATCGGCGCGATGAAGAGCCGCGAGGAAGTCGATGCCATCCGCACGCTCGGCATGGACCCGATCGACCTTCTCGTGATCCCGCGCGTCCTCGCGCTGCTCGCGATGCTGCCGTTGCTGACGTTCGTCGCGATGATCGCCGGCCTGCTGGGGGGCCTGACCGTCGGCGCCTACGGGCTCGACATCCCGCCCCAGCAATACATCGCGCGCATGCAGGACACCATCGAGGTGCGACACATGTGGGTCGGCCTGTCGAAGGCGCCGTTCTTCGCGATGGTGATCGCGCTGGTCGGCTGCCTCGAGGGGCTGCAGGTGGAAGGCACGGCGCAGTCGGTCGGCGAGCGCACGACGTCGTCGGTGGTGCAGGCGATCTCGCTGGTGATCGTGCTCGATGCGATCGCCGCACTGTGGTTCATGGCGGTGGGCTGGTGAGTTCGACCGGTTCGATCCTCGAAGGCGTCGCCGGCACCGGATCGGGCGCGTCCACCATCGCGCGCACGGACGGCAAGGAGCCCGTCGTGCGCGTGCGCGGGCTGGTCAACCGCTTCGGCGACCAGATGGTGCACGAGGGGCTCGACCTGGACGTGATGCCAGGCGAGATCCTCGGCGTGGTGGGCGGTTCGGGCACCGGCAAGTCGGTGCTGATGCGCTCGATCCTCGGGCTGCGCACGCCGGACGCCGGCGAGATCGAGGTGCTCGGCGTCGACGCGCGCCAGGGCGATCCCACGTCGCGCCGCCACATCGAACGCAATACCGGCGTGCTGTTCCAGGACGGCGCGCTGTTCTCGTCGCTCACCGTGGGCGAGAACGTCGAAGTCCCGCTGCGCGAATACCACCGCGACCTGCCCGATTCGCTACGTCGCGAAATCGCGTTGCTGAAGGTGAAGCTGGCCGGCCTGTCGGCCGATTCGATCGACAAACTGCCCTCGCAACTGTCGGGCGGCATGCGCAAGCGCGCCGGGCTGGCGCGCGCGATCGCGCTCGATCCGCCCCTGCTGTTCCTGGACGAGCCCACCGCGGGCCTCGACCCGATCGGCGCGGCGGCGTTCGACCATCTGATCCGCACGCTGCAGCAAGCGCTCGGGCTGACCGTATTCCTGATCACACACGATCTGGACACGCTTTACGCTATCTGCGACAGGGTGGCCGTGCTGGCCGACCGCAAGGTCATCGTCGCCGCACCCATCGCCGAGGTCGAACAGTTCGATCACGAGTGGGTGCGCGAGTACTTCCATGGCCCCCGTGCGCGCGCTGCGCAGACGGGACGCGAACGCAATCAAGAATCCCGCTGACTCGAGCCCCGACCGGACCCCGCGCCCCATGGAAACGAAGGCCAATTACGTCCTCATCGGCGTTTTCACCATCCTGGTGACAGCGGTGCTCCTGCTGTTCGCCCTGTGGGCGGCGAAGTATTCGTCCGAGAAGAACTGGCAGGAATATTCGGTCGTCTTCAACGAGCCTGTCACGGGCCTCTCCGAAGGCAGCTCGGTGCAGTACAACGGCATCTCGGTGGGCACCGTCGAGAGCCTGCGGCTTGCGCCGGAGGATCCGCGACGCGTGCTTGCCACGTTGCGCATCCAGGCCGAGACGCCGATCAAGACCGACACGCGCGCGAAGATGTCGCAGAGCGGCATCACCGGGCCGCCGTTCATCCAGCTCACCGGTGGTAGCCCGCGCGCGCCGTTGCTGGTGAGCGTCGACCACCGCGAGAAGCCGGTCATCCAGACGGAGTCCTCGGCGCTGCAGAACATCGCCGACACCGCCAATCGCCTCGTCGCGCGGCTGGACGAAGTGCTGAGCGAGAAGAACATCCAGCACGTGTCGAACACGCTCAACAACATCGACGCGCTGACCGGTTCGCTTGCCGCCGATCGGGCCAACCTGCGTGACGTCATCATCAATGCCAAGGCGTCGAGCGCCGAACTCAACGCAACGCTGGTCGACGCGCACGGCGTGGTGAAGGGCGTCGACCGCGACCTCGCGAGCAAGCTGCCGGCGCTGGTGGGCAAGCTCGACCGCACGCTCGACAAGCTGGAGTCCGCGGCGAGTGGCGCGAACGGCATCGTTAACGACAACCGCGCGGCGATCCACACCTTCGCGAACGACGGCCTCGGCCAGGTCGCGCCCACGCTGACGGAACTGCGTGCACTGGTGCGCGACCTTCGCCAGGTCACCGACCGCCTCGACAGCGGGCCGGCCAACTACCTTCTCGGGCGCGAACGTCCGAAGGAATTCGAACCCAAATGAGCGCCCTGCCCGTCAATCCGCCGTCCGCCCCGCTGCTGCGCGCGCTGGGCGCGCTTGTCATCGCCGCCGCGCTGCCGGCCTGCTCGCTGCTCGGCGGACACAAGGAACCGCCGCGACAGTTCGCGCCGGTTGCGCACGTGGCCGCCGACGCATCGTGGCCGCGCGTCGATGCTCAGCTGACGATCGCGCCGCCGCAGATCATCCGTTCGTACGACACGCTGCGGATCGCGGTGCGCCCGACGCCGCAGGAACTGCAGGTCTACAAGGACGGCGTGTGGGCCCAGCGACCGTCCGAAATGCTGACCGCCTCGCTGTTGCGTACGTTCGAGGACGCGGGCCGGCTGCGCGCCGTCGCGCGTGACAGCAGCGGTGTCAGCGGGGACTTCCGCCTGCTGCTCGACATCCGTCGTTTCGAAGCCGACTACGCGGGTGCCGCCACGCCGAGCGCGACCATCGAAGTCAGCGCGAAGCTGGTGCGCAAGGACGGGACCGACGTGGTCGCCTCCCGCACCTTCCTCCAGGCCGAACCCGCCACCGACACGACCGTGCCGCAGGTGGTGGACGCATTCGATCGCGCGCTTGCACGCGTCGACCGCGACATCGCGGGATGGACGCTCGCGTCGATGGCGCACGCGCACAACTAGCGCGCGCCGGCCTCGCCACCGCGTCGGCCTGCCGGACGCGCTCGCACGCGGCGACCGAA
>NZ_VTRV01000130.1 GCF_008274655.1 Cognatilysobacter lacus
CCCCGCGCCCGTCGCGGCGCAACGCACCTGCCACGGCAACAGCGCGGACGGGAATTCGCCGTCCAGGATCGCGACCGTGTCGCCGACCCGCAGCGGCCAGCTCGCGGCGATGGTCGACATCGCGTGCGCGAGCGAGGGCACGAGCGCGACCGAATCCGGATCGGCGCGTCCATCTGCATGAAAGAGCTGCGACGCCAGCGAACGCACGCGCTCGATCTGCGCTTCCCAGTCGGCGTGGGACAGCCTCCATGGGGTGCGGCCCTCATCCCAGGCGGCACGCAGCGCGGCGTCTACGCTGCGCAGGCGTGGCGCGTTGGTGGCGGTGTCGAGGTAGATCGTGCGCTCGGGCACCAGGAACGCATCGCGGGCATCGGCGGGCAGCGGCATCCGACCAGTGTAGGCCGCCCGCCACGGCCGCCAGCCGACACGCCGCCGTCACCCGGCCGTCGCGTTCCCGCCGTAGCCTTTTGCGATGGGAACGCGCCTCGCCACTCCGCCCGCCGACGCGCGGGAAGCCGCAGTCTGCGCAGTCGATCCGTTGGCGGCGCGCCATGCGGCGGTACGCGAACGCAGCGTCGAGCTGGCCGCGCCGGTATCGGCCGAGGACGCGATGCTGCAGTCGATGCCGGACGCCAGCCCGACGAAGTGGCACCTTGCGCACACCACGTGGTTCTTCGAGACCTTCGTGCTGTCGCAGCTGCGTGGCCACCGGCCGGTCGATGAAACCTGGCAGGTGCTGTTCAACAGCTATTACCAGGCCGTGGGCCCGCAGCATGCGCGGCCGATGCGGGGGCTGCTGTCCCGCCCGTCGCTGGCCGACGTGCTCGATTACCGCGCGCATGTCGATGCAAGCCTGCATGACGCCCTGGCGAGCGGCCAACTCGACGACGCCCTGCGCCTTCGCGTCGAGCTCGGCCTGCAGCACGAGCAGCAACACCAGGAGCTGATGCTCACCGACCTGCTGCATGCGCTCTCCTGCAATCCCCTGCTGCCGGCATACCGCGACGAGCTACCCGCACACGGCGCGCCGGCCGGCGCGATGCGGTGGCAGCGCTTCGATGAAGCGATCGTCGAGGTCGGCGCGGCTGCGTGGCCGCACGCCGCGCGCGAATTCGCGTTCGACTCGGAGTCGCCGCGCCATCGCGCACTGGTCGCCGCCTTCGCGATCGCGACGCGCCCGGTCACCTGTGGCGAATACCTCGAGTTCGTGCGCGACGGCGCGTACCGCAACGCCGCGCTGTGGCTCAGCGACGGCTGGACGCGCGTGCAGGCGGCAGGCTGGCAGCGCCCGCTGTACTGGCTCGACGAAGAACACGCGTTCACCCTCGGCGGCGCGCGCGAAATCGACGCCGACGCGCCGGTTGCGCACCTGTCGTATTACGAGGCCGACGCGTTCGCGCGCTGGGCCGGCGCGCGCCTGCCGACCGAGCACGAATGGGAGCGCGCCGCGCAGGGCGCTGCCGTCGAAGGCAACTTCGTCGAATCCGGTCGCCTGGCGCCCACGGCGAACGCGGGCGATGGCGTGCGTCAACTCTTCGGCGATGTCTGGGAATGGACGTCGAGTGCGTTCCTGCCGTATCCCGGCTACCGGCCGTGGGACGGCGCCATCGGTGAATACAACGGCAAGTTCATGGTCGGCCAGCAGGTGCTCCGCGGCGGCAGCTGTGCCAGCCCGCGCGGCCACCTGCGCGCCAGCTACCGCAACTTCTTTCCGCCGCACGCCCGCTGGCAGTTTTCCGGCGTCCGGCTGGCCAAGGACATCGCATGACCATGCTCGACGTGCGCCGACGCGCAGTGCCGGCGCTGCCCGCGTTGCTGGACCTGCATCCCACGCCCGACGATCTGCGCGCGGACGTGATCGCCGGCCTGTCGTCCGCGCCCAAGACGCTGCCGTCCAAGTACTTCTACGACGCGCGCGGCTCGCAGCTGTTCGAGGAGATCACGCGCCAGCCCGAGTACGACCTCACCCGTGTCGAACTCGCACTGATGCAACGCGTGATGCGCGCGGTGCGCGACGCGGTCGGGCCCGATGCGCACGTGGTCGAGCTCGGCAGTGGCAGCGCGCGCAAGACGCAGCTTCTGCTCGCGGGCCTTGCCGACCCGGTCGCCTACACGCCGGTGGAGATCTCGCGCGAAACGCTGCTCGATTCGACGCAGCGGCTCGCATATGCGTTTCCCGAAGTGCAGATGCTGCCGGTATGCGCCGACTTCACGCGCCCGGTGCCCGTGCCGTCCTCGCTGATTCCCGCGGCGCGCACGCTGCTGTTCTTTCCGGGGTCGACGCTGGGCAATTTCGACCCCGTGCAATCGGTCGAGCTGCTCGGTGCCATGCGCGAGACGATGGGCAACGACGGCCTCGCGCTGATCGGCATCGACCTGGTCAAGGACGTCGCCGACATGGAAGCCGCCTACAACGACGCTGCGGGAATCACCGCCGCATTCACGCTGAACCTGCTCGCGCGACTCAATCGCGAACTCGGCAGCGACTTCGACCGCCGCGCGTTTTCGCACCGGGCGCGCTGGTCCGCGGCCAACAGCCGCATCGAGACGTCGATCGTCAGCCGCCGCCTGCAGACCGTGCGCGTCGGCGGTCACGGCTTCGTGCTGGAAGAAGGCGAGCCGATCCTCGTCGAGATCTCGCACAAGTACACCGACGCCCACTTCGACGCGTTGGCCACGCAGGCGGGATTGCGCGTCGCCCACCGCTGGAACGCGCCGGCCGACCGCTTCGGCCTGCGCCTGCTGGAACCCGCATGAGCGACGACGACATGCTCGACTGCATCATCGTCGGCGCCGGCCCCGGCGGACTTACCGCTGCGACGTACCTGGTGCGCTACCACCGCCGCATCGTGGTGCTCGACGCTGGCAAGAGCCGCGCGCGCTGGATCCCGACCAGCCACAACGCGCCGGGTTTTCCGCGTGGCATCGAGGGCCGCACGCTGCTGCAGCAACAGCGCGAGCAGGCCATCGGCTACGGCGCGCGCATCGAAGACGCCTGCGTCGCCAGGCTCGAGCGGGTCGGCGGCGGCTTCGAAGCCGTGGCCGCCGACGGCCGCCGCTGGCGCGCGCGTTTCGTGATCCTCGCGACCGGCATCGTCGACGTGATGCCGCCGATCGCCGGGCTGGAGGCGGCGATCGCGAACGGCGGGGTGCGCCTGTGCGCGGTCTGCGACGGGTATGAAGCCAGCGACTGCCGCGTGGCCGTGTACGGGCCGGTCGACAGCGCCGTCGGCCACGCGTTGTTCCTGCGCACGTTCTCGCGCGAGGTCACGGTGATCGCCAGCGACGACACGCCGGGTTCGGCCGACGCGCTTGCGCAGGCGCGCGCCGGCGCCATCGAGGTGTTGCCGACGCCGACCAAGCTCGTGTTCGACGGCAGCGCCACGGTCGCGCGTTTCGATGGTGGCCGCGAACTGCGCTTCGACACGATGTATCCGACGCTCGGCAGCACGGTGAACAGCGGGCTCGCGCAACAGGTCGGGGTCGAACTCGACGCCTGCGGCGAAGTCGTCGTTGACGAAGACCAGCAGACCTGCGTGGACGGCGTGTACGCGATCGGCGACGTGGTCAGCGCGCTCAACCAGATCGCCGTCGCGCTCGGCCATGCGGCGATCGCCGCGACCAAGATCCACAACCGGCTGCCGCGCAACTGGCGCGAACGCGAGGACCTGCAGGCGGAAACCGCGAAGGACCTGCCCTCGCCAGAAGGCGTTACGGGACCCGAGACGCCGAAGTCCGCGCGCGCCTGAGGCACGCGCGCCGGTGAAGCACCGGCGCTAGACTGCGCGACCCTCCCGGACGCCGGATTTCCGTGGACGCCGCGATCCCACCACGCGGGCGCCGTGCCGCGCTCGCTTTCATCTTCGTCACCGTGCTGATCGACGTACTGTCGTTCGGCCTGATCATCCCTGTGCTGCCGCACCTCGTGCAGAAGCTCAACGGCGGCGACATCGAACACGCGGCCTACTGGGTCGGGTTGTTCAGCATGGTGTTCGCGGCGGTGCAGTTCCTGTCGTCGCCGATCCAGGGCGCACTGTCGGACCGTTTCGGCCGCCGCCCCGTCATCCTGATTTCCTGCCTCGGGCTTGGCCTCGACTTCGTGTTCATGGCGCTCGCGCCGACGCTGGCCTGGCTGATGGTCGGCCGCATCATCTCGGCGATCGCGTCGGCGAGCTTCACGACCGCGAATGCCTACATCGCCGACATCACCGCACCGGAACAGCGTGGCAAGGCGTTCGGCATGATCGGCGCGGCGTTCGGGCTCGGCTTCATCATCGGCCCGATACTCGGCGGCGAGCTCAGCGTCATCGACCTGCGCATGCCGTTCTGGGGCGCCGCGTGCCTGTCGCTGCTCAACTTCTGTTACGGCCTGTTCGTGCTGCCGGAGTCGCTCGCGCCCGGTAACCGTGCGCCGCGGTTCGACTGGACGCAGGCGCGGCCGTTCGCGTCGCTCGCGGTGATCAAGCGTTATCCGCAGATCACCGACCTGATCGTGATCGTGCTGCTCGCCGCGTCGACGCACTACGTCTACCAGAGCACGTTCGTGCTGTATGGCGACGTGCGCTATGGCTGGGGCCCGCAGGGCGTGAGCTACGTGCTCGCGGTGGTCGGCGTGCTGAGCGTGATCGTCAATGCGGGGCTGGTGGGACGCATGATCAAGCGCTTTGGCGAGCAGCGCGCGATGATGCTCGGCCTGGGCTGCGGCGTGATCGGTTTCGCCATCTACGGCCTCGCGGCCAAGCCGTGGATGTTCTATCTCGGGCTGCCGATCAGCGCGTTGTGGGCGGTGTCGCAGCCCGCGGCGCAGGCGTTGATGACGCGCGAGGTCGGCGCCGACGCGCAGGGCCGCCTGCAGGGCGCGATCATGAGCCTCGTCAGCCTGGCCGGCATCGCCGCGCCGATGACATACGCGGCCACGTTCGGGTTCTTCATCGGCAAGCGCGCGCCCGTCTACCTGCCCGGCGCCGCCTTCTTCCTCGCGGCCACCGTGCTCGCGTGCGCGTGGCTGATCGCGGTGCGCCACGCACGACGGCACGCGGCAACGGAACCTGCCACCGCCTGAACGCGCGCGCCCGATTGGCGCGCCCTTGACGATCCTGCGTCGATGCTCGGTTGCACATGAGCGCCGTCCTTTCCTCGCAACCCGATGCCTCGTTCGCCGCGCGACAGGCCGGGCTGGTCTACGTCAGTGACGCCTCGCCCGGTATCGCCCGGCGAAAGGCCGGCGAGGGTTTCTCGTATGTCGGCGTCGACGGAAAGCCGATCGACGACGAGGACACCCTCGCGCGGATCCGCGCGCTGGCGATCCCGCCCGCCTACGTCGATGTTTGGATATGCGCCGATGCGCTCGGCCACCTGCAGGCGACCGGGCGCGATGCAAAGGGGCGAAAGCAGTACCGCTACCACGCGGACTGGGCCACCGTGCGTGGCGACGGCAAGTTCGAACGGATCATCGCGTTCGGCGAGGCATTGCCCAAGCTGCGTCGCCGGCTGCAGAAGGATCTCGCGCTGCCCGGGTTCCCGCGCGAAAAGGTGCTGGCGATCGTGGTGTCGGTGATGGCGCGGACGCTGATTCGCGTCGGCAACGACTGCTACGCGCGCAGCAACCGATCGTTCGGGCTGACCACGCTGCGCAACCGCCATGTCGGTTTCCTTCGCGGCGGGCGCGCGAAGTTCGCGTTCCGCGGCAAGTCGGGCCTCGACCACGAGATCGTGCTCGACGACGTGCAGCTGGTGAAGCTGGTCAAGCGTTGCCAGCAACTGCCCGGCCAGTCGCTGTTCCAGTACGTCGACGACGAGGGCCATTCGCAGCCGGTGGGCTCGGCGCAGGTCAACGACTACCTGCGCGACGCGCTGGGCGAGGCGTTCACCGCGAAGGATTTCCGCACATGGGGCGGCACCCTCGCGGCGATCGAGCGCTTCGCCGCGACGGACGTGCCCGACGACGCCACCGAGCGCGCGCTGGCGACGATCGAGAAGCAGGTCGTGACCGAAGTGGCGGATCTTCTCGGCAACACGCCGTCGGTATGTCGCAAGGCGTACGTCGATCCGGCAGTGCTCGAGGGCTGGCGGAGCGGGCGGTTGCGTGCGTTCACCGAAGGCGCGCGCAGCGGTCGCAGTTGGGAACTGGCCGCGTTGCGCTTCCTGCGGGATGCGCGTCGGCGCGTGGTCGCCGCTTCACGCCCCGAGCGTGGCAGTCGTCGTGCAACGGGTCGCAGCCGCACCAGGACGGAACCGCGCGGCGGGGGATCGGCGCGACGGCGGCGTCGGTCGACCGATGATCCGAGTATCGCGCCCGCGTCACCTGCATAGGCTTGCGCGCGCGTGGCTTGCGTCTGCGCAGCCGTGCGCGATCGCCATTGGCGACCAGCACGGAGCACAGCCAGTCACGTGATCGGCGACGCGCAAGGCCGGGTGGGCGCTACGCATCGATCGGGGCGACGTGGGTCAGCCGCAGCCGACGTGGAGGATCACGTTGCTGGTATCGACCCGGATGTCGAGGCGATCTTCGCGGAAATCCGCGGTGACCATCTGGCCCGGTTTGATGACGCGGACCAGCGTCGCGCCGCTCTGGCGCTGCGCGCGTGCGATGTTCTCCGCCGACGCGGGCTTTCCGACCAGCGACGCCAGGCCTTCGGCGCTGCATCGCGCGAGCACGGGTGGCACGGGCGTCGACAGCGGCGGCGCGGATGCCACGGCGCATGCGGTCAGGACGATGTCGAGCATTGCGAGCACGAGTAGCGCGAGGGTTCTGGATGAACGATGCATGCGGCCTCCGGGCGATGTATGCCGCAGGATGCCGGACGCACGATGAAGATGCGTCAATACGCGTCGTAATGGTCAGCCACAGCGGGTGCGGGTGATCAGCGCGCGGTTGTCGAGATAGAGGTTGAGCCGATCGATGCGTGGATCGTTCCGTGAGGTCGACTCATCCGGTTTGACGACGCGAACAGTCGAGCTGCCACTGGCATGTCGCGCCTGTTCAACGATCGATGCGCTCGCAGCGCGGCCGATCCATGCATCGGCATTCCCGGGGCGACATATCGTGGGCGTGCCCGCATCGGCCGGGCGCATCGCGCTGCACGCCGCCACTGACGCGAGCAGCACCACGACCGGCGCGATCATGCGCGGCGAGGCGGCCTCGCGGACGTTTGCTTGCAGCGGCATGTCGGCGCCCGCACAACGGTAGGGGCTTCAGGCTGCGTTGCGTGCCGTCTTCGGCATGTCAAGAAGCTTCAGGCGATTCAGGCGAGTCGTCGCACAGGCGAAGCAGCAGTTGCGAGAGCGTCGCCACGTCCTGCCGGTTGTGTTCGGCGACGCGACGCAGGTTGGTCGACGCACCGCCGCGGAGGTAGGACAGCCACGCCGCAGGCGCCTGCGAACCCGGCAGGTCGTCCTCGCGCAGGATGCGCAGCGCCTCGCGCTCGATCGTCGCCAAGCGGCAGTTTTCCCAGCGGCCACGCCAGCGACGACGCGACGGATGCAGCAGATCGAGATGGTCGAGGCCGTGCAGCGGATCGGGCTGGCGCGCCAGGCGATAGCGCGTTCGAAGCAGCGGCGCGTCATAGCTGCGGCCGTTGTAGCTGGAAAGCACGGTCGACGGCGACAGCCACGACGCGAACGTGCGCAGCATCGCGCGCTCGGCCGCCATGTTCGCGATGTACAGCTGGCGCACGCGCAGCGCGCCTTCGAACCAGTCGGCGGCGCCGATCATGAACGCGCGCGTTCCCGTGCCGCCGGCCAGGCCGGTGGTCTCGGTGTCGAAGAACAGCAGGTCGTGTGCATGCACGTGGCCGTCGCGACGCGCGAACGCGAGCGGCAGCGGCGCATCGGGAACGGGATGCGCGACCGCGGATTCGATCAGCCACAGGCCATCGTCGATCTGCTCGCCGGGGAGCATGCGATCGATCGCGCGCGCGCGGGGACGCGGCGCCGCCACGTGATCTCGCAGACCGAGCAGGCGGCGCAATCCGTCGGCAGATGCACGTGGCGGCGGGGATCCGCCCGGCGCTGCGGCTGCGGGCGCATCGATCATCGCTACGCCCGCCGCCAGCACCGCATCCCACGGCGCGACCGTCGTGGACGTATCGCCCGGCGCTGCCGGCAGCGTGGGC
>NZ_VTRV01000131.1 GCF_008274655.1 Cognatilysobacter lacus
GCCGGTTTCCGCGAGCCGCTACAGTAGGCGCATGCACCGCGCCGCGCCCCGTCCGTTCCCGCATGCCGACGCCGGTTGGCGATGGTGGCCCCGCGCCACCGTCCGCCCCGACCCGTCGCCGTCCGAGGAACCCGCGCGTGCCGTCCGCACTTCGTCCTAATTCCAATCCCGCTTTGCCCGTCCGCGCCGCCGTCCTCCGGCGGCTGGTCGCCGTGCGCCCGTTTTCCCGCCGAAGGATTGACCCGATGCGTCGACTCGTCGCAAGCGTCCTGCTGATCTTCACTGCCGGCGCCGCGCAGGCCCAGGTCAATGCCCTGCCGCCCACGCGCCACATCCTGGTCTACGGCGATGCGCAGGCGCGCGCGATTCCGGATCGTTTCCGGATCAAGGTCGACTTCGACGCGGTCGACCGCAACGCTGGCGAGGCGCGCCGTCGCGTGGAGGCGTCCGTCGCGTCCATCGTCGACCGACTGCATGGCGCGGGCGTGGGCGACGATGACATCGTCGCAACCTCGCTCTCGGTCAGCCCGAAGACGCACAACGACCCGCGGACCGACGAGCAGGTCTTCGTCGGCACCGAGGTCGAGCGGTCGCTTACCGCGCGCTTCGACGCCAAGGAAAAGCTGGAAGGCTTCCTGCGGGGCCTGCAGACATCGAAGGAACTGTCGGTGTCGGACATCACCACCGAACTCTCCGACGAACCGACACTTCGCAAGGCGCTGCGCGTGAAGGCGATCGAGTCGACGCGCGAGAAGGCGGAGACGATCGCGAAAGCCTACGGCGCACGGCTGGGTGCGCTGTACAGCGTGTCCGACGTCGCACCGCAGTTCCAGTACGGAATTTCATCCGGTAGCTGGCCGGCCGGCTTCGAATGGTATGCGGGTCGGCAGGAATTGGGCCGCGTTGAAGTCACAGGAAGCCGGATCCGTGGCTCGGGCATGCAGTCCACCACGGCGCTCCAGTCCGGATACGTCACCTACACCGACCGCATCTACGCGGTCTTCCTGCTCGCGGACTGAACCATGCTGTTGATGATCGACAACTACGACAGCTTCACCTGGAACCTCGTGCAGTACCTGCAGACGCTGGGGGCCGAGGTGAAGGTGGTGCGCAACGACGAACTTTCCGTCGGGCAGATCGCTGCACTTGAACCGCAGCGCATCGTCGTTTCGCCCGGGCCGTGCACGCCCAACGAAGCGGGCGTGTGCGTCGACGTGATCCGCGAGCTCGGCCCGCGGGTTCCCCTGCTGGGCGTGTGCCTCGGCCACCAGGGCATCGGCCAGGCCTTCGGCGGCGACGTGGTGCGCGCGAAGACGATCATGCACGGCAAGACCTCGCACATCCGGCACGAAGGGCAGGGCGTGTTTGCCGGGCTGCCCGATGCGTATGAGGCGACGCGTTACCACTCGCTGGTGGTCGCGCGCGAAACGCTGCCGGCGTCGCTCGAAGTGACCGCGTGGACGGAGGACGAAACGGGCGGCCTCGACGAGATCATGGGGCTGCGCCACCGCGAATTCCCGATCGAAGGCGTGCAGTTCCATCCGGAATCGATCCTGACCCAGCACGGCCACGCACTGCTGCGGAACTTCCTGGAACGATGAGCATGGGCTTTACACCGCAGCAGGCGTTGCAGCGCACGATCGAGCATCGCGAGATCTTCTTCGACGAGATGGTCGACCTGATGCGCATGATCATGCGCGGCGAAGTCAGCCCGGCCATGACCGCCGCGATCCTCACGGGCCTGCGGGTCAAGAAGGAAACCGTCGGGGAGATCGCGGGCGCCGCCAAGGTGATGCGCGAATTCGCGCTGCCGGTGGAGGTCGCCGATCGCCGTCACCTCGTCGACATCGTCGGCACCGGGGGCGATGGCGCCAGCACCTTCAACATTTCGACCGCGAGCATGTTCGTGGTGGCGGGCGCGGGCGGAAAGGTCGCCAAGCACGGCGGCCGTAGCGTCTCGTCGAGTTCGGGTAGCGCGGACGTGCTGGAGTCGCTCGGCGCCCACATCGAGCTGTCCTCCGAGCGCGTCGCCCAGTGCATCGCCCGCACGGGCATCGGCTTCATGTTCGCGCCGCTTCATCATCCCGCGATGAAGACGGTGGCGCCGGTGCGCCGCGAAATGGGGGTGCGCACGCTGTTCAACATCCTCGGGCCGCTGACGAACCCGGCGGGCGCGCCGAACATCCTGATGGGCGTGTTCCATGCGGACCTCGTGGGCATCCAGGTGCGCGTGTTGCAGGAACTCGGCGCCGAGCGCGCGATGGTGGTCTGGGGGCGCGACGGCATGGACGAGCTGTCGCTGGGCGCGGCAACGCTCGTGGGCGAACTGCGCGACGGCGTGGTTCGCGAATACGAAGTGCACCCGGAGGACTTCGGAATTTCGATGGCCGCGAGCCGCAACCTGCGCGTCGCCGACGCGGCCGAGTCGCGTGCGATGCTGATGCTCGCGCTCGAAGACGAACCCGGCCTGCCGCGCGAAATCGTCTCGCTCAACGCAGGCGCGGCGTTGTACGTCGCGGGTCTCGCCGAATCGATCGCGGACGGCATCACGCTGGCGCGGCGCACGATTGCCTCGGGCGCGGCGCGCGAAAAACTGCACCAGTTCGTCGCGGCCACGCGCGAACTCGCTGTCGCATGATCGCGGGCTTCGCCTCGACCCCGGCACCGCCGTACTGGATGGTGTCGTTCACCTCGGCGCGCACTGCTGTCGATGGCGACGCCTACGCCGAAGCAGCCGCGCGCATGCTCGAGCTCGCATCGATTCAACCGGGATTCCTCGGCGCCGAGTCGGTACGCGACAGCGCGGGACTCGGCATCACGTTGTCGTACTGGACCGACGAAGCGGCGATCGCGGCGTGGCGGGCCCATCCCGAGCACGCGGCGGTGCGCGCGCGCGGGCGCGCAGACTGGTATGAGCATTTCGAAGTGCGCGTGGCGAAGGTCGAGCGCGCCTATTCCGGAAGGGCCGATGCATGAGTGACATCCTCAACACCATCCTTGCGCGCAAGGCCGAGGAGATCGAACAGCGCTCGCGCGTGCGTTCACTCGCCGACCTCAAGGCGCGCGCAGCCGATTCGCCACCGCCGCGCGGCTTCGTCGATGCGATCCGCGCCAAGCATGCGCAGGGCCTGTCGGCCGTGATCGCGGAAGCCAAGAAGGCGAGCCCGTCGAAAGGCCTGATCCGCCCCGACTTCGACCCGTCGCAAATCGCACGCAGTTACGAAGCCGGCGGCGCAGCGTGCCTGTCGGTGCTCACCGACGTCGATTTCTTCCAGGGCAGCAACCTGTACCTCGGGCTTGCGCATCGCGCGTGCTCGCTGCCGATCCTGCGCAAGGATTTCACCATCGATCCGTACCAGGTCCACGAAGCGCGCTTCATCGGCGCCGACGCGATCCTGCTGATCGTCGCCGCGCTGGATGATTCGCAACTGGTCGACATGGCGAACCTCGCGATGGAGCTCGGCATGGACGTGCTCGTCGAAGTGCACGACATCGACGAGCTCGAGCGCGCGCTGCAGACCGACTGCGAACTGATCGGCGTCAACAACCGCAACCTGCGCACGTTCGAGGTTTCGCTCGACACCACGCTCGAGCTGAAGCAGGCGGTGCCCACCGACCGCATCCTGGTCACCGAGAGCGGCATCTCGACGCCGGCCGACGTGGCGAAGATGCGCGATGCCGGGATCCGCACGTTCCTCGTCGGCGAACGTTTCATGCGCGAAGCCGATCCGGGCGCCGCGCTGCAGCGGCTCTTCGCGTGACGGTGGAGCGTGTTCCGTATCCGCCGGTGGCCAGTGACGCGCCGCTGGTGGTCTTCGACTTCGACCACACGCTCTACGACGGCGACTCCGGCAGCCATCTATTCGCCTGGCTGATCCGCCGCAGTGCATGGCGCACGTTGCTGGCCGCGCTGATCGCGCCGGTGGCTGCACCGATGATCGCGTTCCTGCCGACGCGTCGGCACGGCATCGGCGCCTTCGCGTGGGTGGGCACCATTCGGGAGGCGTGCGAATTCGACTCGCTGGTCGATGCCTACGTCCGGCAGCACACCGAAGAGATCCGTGCGCGGTTGTTGCCGGTAGCCCTGGACGTGTTGCATCGGCATCGGCTGTCGGGCGACCGCGTGGTGGTCGCGACCGGCGCACCGCCGCGGCTGGCGTCGGCGATTCTCGGCTTCGTCGCGCATGAGGATGTGCCGGTGGTGGGCACGCAGGTCGAACGCTTCTTCGGTGGCATTCGTGCCGCCCGTCATTGCCACCACGCGATGAAGATGACGATGCTGCGCGATGCCGGCTTCGATGCGCCGATCGCCATCGCATACTCCGACAGCACCGCCGACCTGCCGTTGTTGCTGGCAGCAGCGCGGCCCGTGGTGGTGAATCCCAAGCCCGGCGGCATCGACGTCTTCCGCGCGCGGCTGCCGGCCGGCACGCCCATGCTCAACTGGGGCTGTCCGGCGCGCGCCGGACAGCCGGTGCTGCTCGGCGGCTGACACGGTTGCGGGACAACGAGATTCAAGGCCGCGCGATCGAACGCGCCGGCCGCGTGTCGTCAGCGCTGCTCAGTCGCCGAGCAGCTTCGCGAAATGAAGCGACGCATCGTCATAGCCGCAGCTGCGGTAGAAAGTATGGGCGTTCCCGCGACTGCCGGCGGCAGTGACTTCGATGCGCGCGGCGCCGGCCTGCCGCGCAATGCCTTCCACTTCACGCAGCAGCCGGCGGCCCACGCCCTGCCGCTCGCATGCGGGCGCCACGACGAGGGCGGTGATGCGTGCCTGTTCGGCGCCGCGCGCCAGCGAGTAGCGCAGTTCCATGCCGACCATCCCGCATACATGGCCGGCGATCTCGGCCAGCAGCAGGCGCTGGCGCGGGTCGGAAAGCACGGCGGCAATGCGGTCGGCCGCACCGTCGCGGTCACAGGGATAGCCGAGCGCCTCGAGGAGCGGGGCGACGTCGCTCGCGTCGCCGATGCTCGCATCGCGAATGCGGATGCCGTCGGACGACTCCTGCATCATCGCCGAGCCTCAGCGAGTCCCGTACAGGACGACGGTCTTGCCGCGCGCATGCAGGATGCCGTCGGTCTGCAGCTTCTTGAGCACGCGACCGGCCATCTCGCGCGAGCAGCCGACCAGGCGCGACAGCTCCTGGCGCGACACGCGGATCTGCGTGCCCTGCGGATGGCTCATCGCCTCGGGTTCCTTCGACAGGTCGTGCAGCGTGCGCACGATGCGGTCGGTGACGTCCAGGAAGGCCAGGCGCCCGGCCTTGCGGCTGGTGTCGAGCAGGCGCCGGGAGATCTGGGCGCCGATCGAATACAGCAGCTTGGGCGCGTCGGTCGACAGCCGGGTCATCAGCAGGTCGTAGAAGCGCTCGTGGCCGATTTCCGCGAGCTCGCAGGCGGTGCGGGTGCGCAGCGTCACCTCGCGGCGGTCGCTCTCGATGAAAAGGCCCATCTCGCCGACGAACTGTCCGGGCCCGAAATAGCCCAGCACCAGCTCGCGGCCGTCCTCCTCCTCGTTGATGATGCTCACCGAGCCGGAGATGACGAAATACAGGGTGGTCGCCGAGTCGCCGGGCCGGAACACGTCGGTTCGCGACGGATAGCGGCGGCGGTGGCAGTGCGCGAGGAAGCGGTCGATGGCCGCGTTGTCGGGCATCAACGGGCTCTGCGGGCGCCGCGGCGCGGTCGGGTATGCCAGGTCGGGGGACATGGGCCGGGCTCTGGAGGAATTAACCGACTATATAGACCATCCGGCGCGAAGGGCCAATCCCGTCACCCTTTGCATTTGCGGCTGTTCGCGGGGCGAGCGTGCGTCGCTCCACAGGATTCGTCCCCCGCTCACCCGCGATGCCCCATAATCCGCGGTCTTCTTACAGACACCGGGATCCACGCACGTGGTCAAGCCACTGCCGCGCCTGCGGCTCCAGGGGTTCAATAACCTGACCAAGGCGTTGTCGTTCAACATCTACGACATCTCCTATGCCGCGTCCGAGGATGAGCGCCAGCGCTACATCCAGTACATCGACGAGGCGTACAACGCCGACCGCCTGACGCAGATCCTGACGGACGTCGCCGAGATCATCGGCGCCAACATCCTGAACATCGCGCGCCAGGACTACGACCCGCAGGGCGCGTCGGTGACGATCCTCATCTCGGAAGAACCGGTGATCGAGCGCAAGGACGCCGGCCGCGAGCTGATCTCCGACGCTGTCGTCGCGCACATGGACAAGTCGCACATCACGGTGCACACGTATCCGGAGACGCATCCGGACAACGGCATCGCGACGTTCCGCGCCGACATCGACGTCGCGACATGCGGCGTCATCTCTCCGCTGAAGGCGCTCAACTACCTGATCGAGAGCTTCGAATCCGACATCGTCGTGCTCGACTACCGCGTCCGCGGCTTCACCCGAGACATCAAGGGCAAGAAACACTACATCGACCACAAGATCAATTCGATCCAGGAATACCTGGCGAAGAACGTCAAGAGCCGGTACGAGATGATCGACGTCAACGTCTACCAGGAAAACATCTTCCACACGAAGATGCACCTGAAGGACTTCGACCTCGATACCTACCTGTTCGAAGAGAAGTCGAAGAACCTGTCGTTCAAGGACCGCCTCAAGATCGAAGCGCGGCTGAAGCGCGAGATCGAGGAGCTGTACCACGGGCGCAACCTCATCGACTGAGCCGCGATGTCTGGCGCAGAAGAAGCCCGCTCAGGCGGGCTTTCTTTTTGGGCTGGACGTCGATCTCACCGAGTGCTCGTGCCGGTGTGCCAACCGAGGTCGATGGGTAAGCGCGATCCAGCGGGCCGGCGCCGTCGTACCTGCGGTCAGACCCGATACGCGACGGTCTTCATCAGCTTCGACGCCAGCGCCATCGCCTGCGGAATCGGGGCAGGCAGCGTGCGCGCGCCGGCGGCCTGCGCATTGTCGGCGTGCCGCGCCTCGTCGTCCTTCATGACTTCGAGGATCGCGCGGCTGCGCGCGTCGGCCGCCGGGAGCGAGACCAGGTGCTCGCCGATGTGCGCCTCGACCTGGCGCTCGGTTTCGACCACGAAGCCGAGGTTCCAGCCGTCGCCGCGCAAGCCCGCCGCGAGCCCGATCGCGTAGCTGCCCGCGTACCACAGCGGATTCAGCAGGCTGGGCCGGCTGTCGAGTTCGCGCAGGCGGTCGGCGCACCAGGCCAGATGGTCGGTCTCTTCCTGCGCGGCGTGCAGCAACTGTTCGCGCGTTCGCGCGTCGCGGGCGACCGACGCCTGTCCGACGTACAGCGCCTGCGCGCAGACCTCGCCGACGTGGTTGATGCGCATCAGCCCGGCCGCGTGCCGCCGATCGACGTCGTCGAGCACGATGTCCGGCTTCGCGGCGGCGGGATTGCTGCGCAGGGCGGTCGGGTTTCCCGCGACGGTCTCGAGCGCGCGTTGGGCGGCGACGATCCAGCGATCGACGGCGGTGAGGCGGCGTGGAGTGGCGTGCATGGGCGAAGTCTACGGTCGGGACGTCAATTCGGGATGTCGAGGCAGGCGGCGAGGAAGTCGACGGGATGCTGCACCGGCACGCGTGCCGCGTTGGCCAGATGGAGTCGGCAGCCGATGTTCGCGCTGATCAGGCGCGCGACACCGCTGGCTTCGAGCTGATCGAGCAGTGGTGCGCGGAACGAGGCGGCGCGCCCCGGGTCGACGAGCATCGTGCTGCCTGCGGCACCGCAGCAGCCGAAGCCGGCGTCGAGCATCACGACGTCGAGGCCGGGTATCGCGGCTAGCAGCCGCTGCAGCGATGCCGTGCTGCCGACGACGCTCCGCTGCGTGCAAGGCACATGCAGGGCGATGCGCTCATCGCGGCGCCGGAAGCGCAGCTCGCCCACACGCGCGGCGAGCAGGT
>NZ_VTRV01000132.1 GCF_008274655.1 Cognatilysobacter lacus
GCGGTGGTCTCCGCCGGGGACCTTGCGGACGGCGCCGGTGCGCTGAAACGCGGCGATCCGGTCGTCATCGTGTCGCGCGCGGGAGGCATCGAGGTGCGCATGGGCGGCCGGGCGCTGGGGGGCGCCATGGGCGGGGCGGTCGTGGCTGTCGAGAACCTGGAGTCGAAGCGGATCGTGAGGGGCAGGCTGGTGGGCGACGGGGTGGTCGAAGTCCTGCAATGACCGCTCGTCTGAACCGCGGCGAAAAATCTGTGGCGCAGGCCTCAAGTCGGGACGGCGGTCGCCGTTACTTGCCATGACCGCTCATAACCCCGGAGTTCGTCGTGACCACCAAGATCGATGGCCTGGGCCCAGTCCCGGCACGCGTCGTGGATACAACTGCATCGGCTGCGGCCCGTGCAGGCAGTGACCGTTCCAAACCCGTCGGCGCCACTGCGGCGGCTGATAGCGTCCGCCTCACCGGCGAGGCCACCGGCCTGCAGGCGGCGGTCGAAAACCAGCTCGGCCAGTCGGCACCGCTCGACATGGCCAAGGTCAGTGCCGTTCGGGCCGCGCTCGCCGACGGCAGCTACCGGGTAGATCCGCAGGAAATCGCGAATCGCCTGGTCGCACTCGAGCGCCGGATGCTGGGATGACGCCATGCACGCCATGTCCTTGAATGCCCCGTCGCCCACGCAGGTGGGAGAAGCGCTCGACGCGCTCGAGCAGGCGTTGCAGGACGAGCGGCGCGCATTGATCGACAACGATGCCGAGGCATTGCTGCACTCCACGCAGGCCAAGATCGTCGCCCTGCGTCGTACCGAAACGCTGCGGCCCGGCCATGCCGAGGCGACGCGCGTCACCGCGTTGAGCGAGCTCAACCGTTCCAACGGAATCCTGCTCGCCCGTCGACGCCGCGAGGTGTCCTGGGCGCTGCGCCACCTGGGTCGCGTGGAGAGTTCCGGCGTGTACGATGCCGGAGGTCAGGCGGGCATGCGCCCGCAATCGCGATGCCTGGGCGTGGGATGAGCGCAAACGAACTTCAGCAATCGTCGAAACCGTCGAACCACTGGAGCGCGCAGATGCGATGGGCGGCCGATGTCGCCCCGATGGCCGTGCTTCTGCTCGGCGCCGATGGCCGCCTGGACTACGCGAATGCGAGTGCTCGTCGCCTCGCGGCCCGGCTGGACGCCACGCTCGATGAATCGGATGCCCTGGCGTGCCTGCTCGCCCTCGGCACCGATGCCGAATGGGCGATGGCATCCGCGCAGGGCCACTCGAGGCGCGAGGTGGAACTGCGGGCCGGCTTCACCGTGGCCGTCGAAGCTTTCTGCGGCAGCGGTGACAATGCCGGTCTGCGGTTCCTCGCACTGACCGACATCTCGCTGCGCTCGGAGCGCGAGCGGCAATTGCAACAGCGCCATGACGAGCTCGAGCGCGCGTATCGATCGCTGTCCGGCGCGCAGGAGCAGCTGCTGCAGTCCGAAAAGATGGCGTCGATCGGCCAGCTCGCCGCAGGCGTCGCGCACGAGATCAACAACCCGATTGGCTACGTGCACAGCAACATCGGCACGTTGCGCGACTACATGGCATCGCTGTTCGGAATGATCGATGCCTACGCCCTGGCGATGGCTGCCCCGGACCCGGCGGTGCATCGAGACGAGTTGCGTGCGCAGCGCGAGAAACTCGACATCGAGTTCATCCTCGGCGACCTGCCGCAGCTCCTCGAGGAGTCGCGCGAAGGCATCGAGCGCGTGACGCGAATCGTGCAGGACCTCAAGGAGTTCTCGCACGTCGGGCGCAACGAGACCATGCGTCCTTCCGACCTCATCAAGGGTCTGGAATCCACGCTCAACATCGTGTGGAACGACCTCAAGTACAAGGTCAAGCTCGACAAGATCTACAGCGAGATGCCGGCCGTCGAATGCCTGCCGTCCGAGATCAACCAGGTCTTCATGAACCTGCTGATCAATGCCGGGCAGTCGATCACCGAACGCGGAACGATCACGCTCGCCTGCGGACAGGAAAACGGCGAGGCGTGGGTCAGCATCGCCGACAGTGGCTGCGGCATTGCGGAAGAAACGCTCGGGCGCATCTTCGATCCGTTCTTCACGACCAAGCCGATTGGCAGCGGTACCGGGCTGGGACTCGCGATCTGCTACCGCATCGTCGAGAAGCACCACGGCCACATCGACGTGCAGAGCGCGGTGGGGCGTGGCACGACCTTCCGCGTGGTGCTGCCGATCAAGCAGCCCGACGTCGCCGATTCAGTGGCCTGACGCGGCACCGCCGGCGTCGAGCATCTGCGGGCGTTCGCGCCGCGCGCGCCTTGCCGCGTCCCTTGCCGCGTCCGCGCGCGCGAGCACCGCTTCCACACTGTCGCCCGGCTGCGCCTGCACCAGGCCGACGCTCGCGCCCTCCGACTTCACCTGCACGCCGTCGAGATCGAACGCGGTCACGCTGCGCCGCGTCAGCCAGCTGCGGAGAACTTCCTCCGAGCGGCGCGCGTCGCCCGTGAGGACCGGGGCGATCACGATGAACTGATCGTCGCCCACGCGCCCCAGCAGGTCCGCGCTGCGCAGCGATGCGCGCAGGCGCTCGGCCATCGCGACGAGGAAGCGTTCGCCGACCTGGCCGCCGTGACGGTCGTTGACGGACTTGAAGTCGTCCAGGTCGATGAAACCGACGAGCAGGCCCATGCCGTCCCGGCGCGTCCACGCGAGCATGCGCTCGAGCGTTTCGCGCACGTACTCCCGGTTCGGAAGTCGCGTCAGCGGATCCTTGCGCACGAGCGTGGCCAGCTGCTGCTGCGTGTTCTCGTAGTCGCGCAGAAGGCTTTCGCGCGCGGCGAATTCGCCGATCAGCCGCGCGATGACGTCCGGCGCCCAGACCGCGTTGGTCGTCTTCGCCACCTCGTGCTGGCTGAGCCCGCACAAGGTGCCGAGCACCTGGCCGTCGACGCGCACGGGCACGGATACGAACGTGCGGATCTTGTATTCGCGCGCGATCCAGAGGTCGGCGAAGGGCGTGCCGGCGCACTGCACGTACAGCCGTCCCTCGTCGAATGCACGCTTGCACAGCGTGTCGGTCCACGGAATGCACAGGCCTTCGGCGATGCCGATGCCCTCGTCGTGCACGTAGGCGACGCGTTGCATGCCGGGTGATTCGTCGGGCTCGGTGAGCAGCGCGGCCTGCATCCCGGTCGAATGCACCATGAGCCGCAACAGCGGGCGCACGAGATCCTCTCCGGTGCGGGCGCCGGATACCAGTTCAGCCAGATGCGCGAGGCGCTGACCCATTGTTGCCTGCCTGACGAGGCGCCAACGCGTGACGTTACCCGTCGTTTGTTAGAGATCGGTGAGGATGTTCACGGACGCTAGAAACCGGTTTCCTCGCCCGCGGCCCGGCGTTCGTGCGCGCGGAAGGCGGCCTGGATGTGCTCGCGCAACTCGTCGTCATTCCAGGGCTTCGTCAGGAACCGGTAGATCGCGCCCTGGTTGACCGCCTCCGTGATGGTGGCAAGGTCGGTGTAGCCCGACAGCACCATGCGCACGGTGTCGGGGTAGAGATCGCGCACCCGGCCCAGGAATTCGGTGCCGCTCATGTCGGGCATTCGCTGGTCGGAGAGGATGACCTGCACGCGGTTGCTGGCGAGCAGGTCGAACGCCTCGCGTACGGAGTTGGCGGTGAGGATCTGGTAGCCGTCGCGCCGGAACAGGCGCACCAGCGAACGAAGCACGTTCTCCTCGTCGTCCAGCAAGAGCAACGTGCGCTCCGGTCGCGTGTGCGCGAACGCTTCCGGCAGCAGGAACCTCTTGCGGATCAGTTCGGCCAGCGCCTCGGCCGGCTGCGGTGCGCTGAAGATGTAGCCCTGGAAGAAGTCGCAATGATTGCGCCGCAGGAAGCCGAGTTCGGCCTCGCTCTCCACGCCCTTGGCGCAGACCTTCATGTCCAGGCGGTGGCCCATCGCGATGATGCCGCGCACGATCGCCGCGGAGCGCGTGTCGCTGGTGACGTTGCGTATGAAGCTGCGGTCGATCTTCAGCCGATCGAGCGGGTATTGCGCCAAGGCGGCGAACGCGAGTCCGCCGAGGCCGAAGTCCTGCACGGTCAGGCAGGCGCCGAGCTCGCGCAGGCCCACCAGCGTTTCGTAGGTGTGGCGGGCATCCAGCGACAGGGCGTTTTCCGGCACCTCGAATTCGAGTGCGCGGCCCGGAATATTGAGACGGTGCAGCAGTTCGCCGATGCGATCGCGACAGTCGGGTTGCGAAAGCATCGTGGTGGGCAGGTGCATCGATATGGTGAGGTAGTCGATGCCTTCGTCGCGCCACTGTGCGAGCTGCCGGGCCGCAGCTTCGACGACCCACGAACCGAGCCGGGCCGAAAGGCCGACGCGTTCCACGATGTCGAGGAAGCGGTTCGGTCGCAGCAGCCCGTTGCTCTCCGAATTCCAGCGCAGCAGCGCCGAAAAGCCGGCGAGCGAGCCATCGTGCCCGTTCACGAATGGCTGGTAGAAGAGGCGGAACTCGTCTCGATCGAATGCGTCGGCGAAGCGCTGCGCGAAGCCGTCGTTGATCGGGCCGCGCTCGGGGCGGCCGCTGTAAAGGCCCACGTTGTCCAGGCCGGTCTGCTTAGCGTGGCGCAGCGCGTGCTCGGCGGTTGCGAGCAACGCCGCGGCGTTCTGCGCGTGGTCGGGAAACACCGCGATGCCGATCGACAACGTGATCGGCAACGTATAGGGCGGGATCGACAGCGGCACCTCGAACGCATCGCGCAGGCGCTCGGCCAGTGCTTCGCCGTCGGTCTCGCCTTCGCGGTAGCCGATGCCCGCGATGAACTCGTCGGTGCCGCGACGCCATAACCAGGCGTCCGCCGGCATCGCGTTGCGCAGGCGTTGCGCGACGGCGGCGAGCACCTGGTCGCCGACGGTCTCGCCCATGTTGCTGTTGATCGACCCGAACATGTCGATGTCGATGTGCAGCAACGCGACCTTGCGGCGCGTGGCGGCTGCCGCGGCGATGGCGGTCGCGAGGCTCGGCCCGTTCGCGCCCAGCCGGTAGATCCCGGTAACCGGATCGACCGGCACGCTGCCGTATTCGTCGTAGCGCTGTTCCATGGCTCGAGCCCAAGTGTTCGCGATGGCGCGCGTCGTGCGCGCCGCCGCGAGTTGCGGTCAGTGGCTCGCGGAGGCGTCCGCGGGCTTGGCCGAGCTGCCGAAGCTGCCGTCGGCCGACGCGGCCAGGTAGGCGAATACGGCGTACGCCGCGGCGTTCTGCTGGATCGCGCCGGGGTCGATCTTGTCGAAGGTGTCGTCGGGCGTGTGGTGCAGGTCGAAGTAGTGCGTGCCGTCCTGGGCCAGCGACGCCCACGCCAGGCCCTGCTGCGCGAACGGGCCCACGTCCGAGCCCGGGCCTTCGCCCTTGCCGGCCTCCAGCCGCGTGATGCCGAGTGGCGCGAGCGCCGACAGGATCTGCTCGTCGGCCTCGTGCGCGTTTTCCGGCAGTGAACTCGCGTAGCCGTAGATGCGGTCGGCGCCGAAGTCGCTCTCCGCGCCGATCTGATGCTTCGTGATCTGCGGCAGGTGCGCGGCGGCGTAGGCGCGACCGCCGTGCAGGCCCTGCTCCTCGTTCGCGAATGCCACCACGCGGATCGTGCGCGCCGGGTGCTTCGGCATCTTCGCGATGAGCGCGCCGGCGGCCATGCTGATGCCCACGCCGGCACCGTCGTCGATCGCGCCCGTGCCGAGGTCCCAGGAATCAAGGTGCCCGCCGATCAGCACCACTTCGTCGGGCTTGGAACTGCCGCGCACTTCGCCGATCACGTTGTACGAGGTCGCCTCGCCGTTCCAGCCGCAGTCGAGCGCGAGGCGGACGCGCTGCGGGCCCATCGCGACCAGTCGCGAAAGCTGTTGCGCATCAGGCGATGCGAGCGCGGCGGCGGGGATCGGGCTGACGCCGTCGTCGAAACGGGTGATGCCGGTGTGCGGCATGCGATGGGAGTCGGTGCCGGCCGAGTGCATGAGGTAACCGATGGCGCCCTTGCTCGCGGCGGCGGTCGGGCCGCGCGTGCGGATCCGCGAGCCCATGCCGTAGTCGGCGCCATCGCGCTTGGGTTCCATCTGGAAATCCAGGAACGCGATCTTGCCGGCGAGGGAGCCGGCGGGCGCGGCTTCCAGCGACGCGAAGTCGGTAAAGCGCACCACGTCGCCTTCGACGGCGCCGCCCGGGCTGCCACCCAGCGCCGTGAGCGACAGGGGTTGCGAATGCGCGCCAAGCACGGCGCCGTGTTCGCTGCGACGCTCCCACTTGGGAAACGTCACCGGCTCGGTCCACACCTTCTCGTAGCCGAGCGACTTGAATTTCGCCTTCGCCCATTCGACTGCGCGCGCATCCGCTTCGCTGCCCGCCATGCGCGCGCCGACTTCCGTCGTCAGCGACTCCGTGATGCGATACGCAAGGTCGCTGGCCAGCGCCTGGTCACGCAGCTTGGCCGCCTGGGACATCGCGGCATCGGGAATCCGCACGGCTTTCGGCGCTTTCGCGGCGGAGGCGGGTAATGCCCCGAGGGCAAGAGCGAGTGCCGCCACGATCAGCCGAATGCGCATGCGTTAAACCCCGTCGTAAACCCCGGAGCTTAGCAATGCGCCCTCGGGTTCAGGGCATGGCGTTGGTCACGGTTCGGCGCGCGGGCGTTGTGTGAGCAGGTCGCGGATTTCCCGCAGCAGCACGACGTCCTCCGCCGGCGGGGGTGCCTGCGTGGGCTCCCGCTCGCGCAGGCGGTTGTAGGTGCGCAGGAAAAGGAAGATCACGAAGGCGATGATCACGAAGTCGAGCGCCGCCTGCAGCACGGCGCCGTACTTGAGCGCGATCTCCGGCGAGACCACCCGGCCTGCACCGCCGAGCACCGCCGGCTTCAGCACGAGCTTCCACTGGTCGACCTTGATGCCATTGGTGGCGGTGGACAGCAACGGCATCACGATGCCGTCGACCAGTGCGCTCACGATCTTGCCGAACGCGGCGCCGATGACCACGCCGACCGCGAGGTCGACCACGTTGCCGCGCGCGATGAACTCGCTGAATTCCTGCAGGAATCCGTGCCGGGCAGTGGAATCAGGCAACGATCCGGCCTTCGAGCGCGATGACGTCGTCGAGCGAGGCGCGAAAGGTATCGCCCGGCTGCAGGGGCCCCACACCCGCGGGCGTACCCATGAAGACGAGGTCGCCGGCCTTGAGTGCGTAGAGCTTCGAGAGCTCGTGCAGGATGTCCTGCACGTTCCAGACGAGGTCGTCGAGCGCGCCGTGCTGGCGACGGGCGCCGTTGACGTCCAGCGAGATGGCGTGCGTCGCGTAGTCACCCACGCGCGCCGCCGGCACCAGCGCGCTCATCGGCGCCGAATGGTCGAAGGCCTTGCCGGTATCCCAAGGCAGGCCCTTGGCTTTCGCCGCGGACTGCAGGTCGCGCCGGGTCAGGTCGAGGCCCACGCCGTAGCCGAACACGAGGCCGAGCGCATCGGCCGGGTCGATCTCGCCCGGTGGCGCATCCACCCCCAGCGCGACAACCAGTTCGACCTCGTGATGCAGGTCATGCGTGCCGGGCGGGTAGGGCACGCGGCCGTCGAGCACGATGGCGTCGGCGGGTTTGAGGAAAAACACCGGCGTGCCGCGGTCGGACGTTGACGTCGGCACTGTCGCGCGCATCTCGCGCGCGTGTTCCGCGAAGTTGCGGCCGACGCAGTAGATGCGGCGGACCGGGAAGTGGTCGGGTGTGCCGTCGACCGGGATGCGCACGGGCGCGTGCGCGCCAACGACGTCGACCATGGCTC
Source organism: Cognatilysobacter lacus (assembly GCF_008274655.1). GTDB lineage: Bacteria > Pseudomonadota > Gammaproteobacteria > Xanthomonadales > Xanthomonadaceae > Cognatilysobacter > Cognatilysobacter lacus. The sequence goes on from NZ_VTRV01000132.1 coordinate 7,802, forward strand.
AGCGCGTGAGCAGGGGCGTGGGTACGACGCGGTAGTCGCCGTCGAGCACGCGGCCGCGCGATGCCACCGGCGGTGCCGGGCGCAGCAGGCGCCAGCCGAG
>NZ_VTRV01000133.1 GCF_008274655.1 Cognatilysobacter lacus
GTCGACGCCTTCGGCAGCGGCATTGCCCGCGGCGGCGGCGGCGTCGGCGGCCTTGTCACCGGCGTTCGCGGTGGCGGCGGCGGCCTGGTCGGCTTCGTTCTGGGCGGTCGGGGTGTCGTTCTTGCAGGCCGACAGCGAGAGGGCAGCAGCAACGAGCAGCACGTAGAGCTTGGTATTCATGGTATTTCTCCGGAGGAGTTGTCTGAAAGTATGTCACTGAAGTCAGGCAACGCCAGTGCGCGCATTTCGCGGCGCCGCCGGCCTATCGTCAACTGACCATGGAAAAAGCCGCCGGAAGACCGACGGCTTTTCCAGATACTACTACACCAGCCGAAGAAGAATTACTTCTTCGCGGGGGCAGCCGGGGTCGCAGCCGTGTCCGGCTTGGCAGCCTGAGCGGCGTCCTTGGCAGCGTCAGCAGCGTCGGCAGCCTTGTCGGCGGCGTCGGCAGCGTTGTCAGCCTGGCCAGCGGTCGGAGCAGCGGCAGCGGCGTCAGCCGAGGTCGCAGCAGCGTCAGCAGCCTGCGCGGCCGTGTCGGCAGCAGCCTGCGCAGCGCCGGCAGCGTTCGGGTCCGTAGCAGCGGTCGCGTCAGCGGCCTGCTGAGCGGTGGCGGCATCCTGCTGCGCGTCGGCGGCGGAGTTCGCAGCCTGGTCCTTGTTCGAGCAAGCCGTCAGAGCCAGGCCCAGGGCCAGGGCGAGCAGCGCCTTGTTGATGTTCATTGGTTCAATTCCTCGTCGATTGGTTTGGCAACGCGCAGTTGCGCGCCCTAAACATGATGACAAGCGGCCGCCGCATGTCAAGCGCCCGAGTGACGAGCGGCTCTCACGAATCCTTAACTTCAGGTGATTTCTATGGCGATCGCGGTCGCTTCGCCGCCGCCGATGCACAGCGATGCGACACCTTTTTTCGCACCACGTGCCTGCATCGCATGCAACAACGTCACCACCAGCCGCGCACCGCTCGCGCCGATCGGATGGCCGAGCGCGAGCGCGCCGCCATTGACGTTGAGCTTGTCCTGCGGGATGCCCAGGTCCCTCATCGGCGCCATGGCGACGCAGGCGAACGCTTCATTGACCTCGAACAGATCGACATCGTCCACGGTCCAGCCGGCCTTCTCCAGGACACGTCGGGTGGCCTCGATCGGCGCCGTGGTGAACCACTCGGGCGCCTGCGCGTGCCCGGCGTGGGCAACGATGCGGGCAAGCGGTTTCGCGCCAAGCCTCTGAGCGGTCTCGGCCGACATCAGCACGGTCGCGGCCGCGCCGTCGGAGATCTTCGACGACGTTGCCGCGGTGAGCAGGCCGTCCTTTCCGAACGCCGCGCGCAGCGACGGGATCTTGGAGCCGTCGATGCGGCCCGGCTCCTCGTCCGTATCCACCACGACCTCGCCCTTGCGACCCTTGACGGTCACCGGCGCGATCTCCGCCTTGAACGCGCCGGATGCCACCGCAGCCTGCGCGCGGCGCACGCTCTCGGCCGCGTAGGCATCGAGCGATTCGCGGCTGTATTCATAGCTCGAACACATCGCGTCGCCGAAGACGCCCATGGCCTTGCCGTCGTACGGGTTGGTGAGGCCGTCGTGCGCCATGTGGTCGAGGAACTCGGCCGACCCGTAGCGAATGCCCGTGCGCGACCCGTTGAGCAGGTGCGGGGCGTTGGTCATCGACTCCATGCCACCGGCGACGATCACCTCGGCCGAGCCCGCGCGGATCATGTCGACGCCGATCATGATCGCCTTCATGCCGGAGCCGCACACCTTGTTGATGGTGACGCAGGCGGCGCTGTCCGGAAGGCCTGCGCCGAGTGACGCCTGCCGCGCAGGTGCCTGGCCCAGGCCGGCCGGCAGCACGCAGCCCATCAGCACCTCCTGGACGGCCTCCGGTGCGATGCCGGCCTGTTCGACGGCGGCACGGATCGCCGTCGCACCGAGCTCGGGCGTCGGCACACCGGTGAACTGGCCGAGGAAGGAACCAATGGCGGTGCGCTTGGCACCGACGATGACGACGTCGCTCATGGCGAACTCCGGGAGCTTGGGAGCCGGCTCCAAGGCCGGTACTGCCGGATTATGCGGCGCCGTGCTGCACTGCGGCAAACGGCCCCGGCGCGGGCCCGGAAGGGTTCACGCACGTGCAGGCGCGATGAATGCCATCGAGGCGGCGGAGCGCGTCACGGGCGGGCGCGACTTGGCGGGGAAAGTCAAAGAAAAGGCCGCCCGGAGGCGGCCCGCGATTGGAACGGTTGTGCGTCAGCTGTTGCCCGCGAACAATTCCCGCCCGATCAGCATGCGCCGGATCTCGTTGGTGCCCGCACCGATCGCGTACAACTTGGCATCGCGCAGCAGGCGGCCGGCGGGGTATTCGTTGATGTAGCCGTTGCCGCCGAGCGACTGGATGGCCTCGAGCGTCACCTGCACCGCCGCTTCCGACGCCTGCAGCAGGCATGACGCCGCGTCGATGCGCGAGCGGTGCCCGGCGTCGTAATCGCGCGCCACCTGGTAGGCGAACGCACGCGACGACTGCAGCGCCGTGTACATGTCGGCAACCTTCGCCTGCATGATCCCGAAGGTTCCGATCGCGGCCTCGAACTGCTTGCGCTCGCGCACGTAGGGCAGGGTGATGTCCATTGCAGCCTGCATCAACCCCAACGGCCCGCCCGAGAGCACGAGGCGTTCGGTGTTCAGCCCGCTCATCAGCACCTTGACGCCGTTGTTGACCTCGCCGAGCACGTTTTCCTGCGGGATCTCGCAACCATCGAACACGAGCTCGCAGGTGTTGGAGCCGCGCATGCCCAGCTTGTCGAGCTTCTGCGCAGTGCTGAAACCCTTCATGCCCTTCTCGACGATGAAGGCGGTCATGCACTTACTGCCGGCCTCCTTGCCCGCCGTGCGCATGTAGACGATGAGCACGTCGGCCTCGGGGCCGTTGGTAATCCACATCTTGTTGCCATTGGCCACCCACACGCCGTCGCGTAGCTCGGCGCGGCAGCTCATCGAGCCGACGACATCGGAACCTGCGCCGGGCTCGCTCATCGCCAACGCGCCCTTCGATTCGCCAGTGCACAGCTTCGGCAGGTACTTCGCGCGCTGCGCCTCATTGCCGTTGGCGTAGAGGTTCGACACGCACAGGTTCGAGTGCGCGCCGTACGACAGCCCGACGGAGCCCGAGGCCCGAGAGATCTCCTCCATTGCCACGAGGTGCGCGAGGTACCCCATCTCGCTGCCGCCGTATTGGCCCGGCACGGTCAAGCCGAGCAGCCCCATCTCCCCGAGCTTCGGCCACAAGTCCTGCGGGAAGGCATTGTCGTGGTCGATATGCGCGGCGCGCGGCGCGATCTCGCCATCGGCGAAGCGGCGCACCGCGTCGCGCAGGGCATCGATTTCCTCACCGAGCGGGAAGGGGCGCATGCATCACTCCGTCATCTGTCGTCGAAAAGCACGACGGGGCCCGAAGCCCCGTCGCGTGGAACGTGTCGCGGCTCAGTGGCCGCCGCGGATACGACCTTCGAAGCGCGGCTTCGAGCGGCCCAGCGGCAGCTTGAGCTTGCCAAGCATCGAGATGCGCTCCTCGGCCATGCGGTCGGCGGCACGGTAGGTCGGGATGCCGTCGCGGTCCGCGATCTCGTAGATGCGCGCGAGGTTGTGATAGATCGTGCGCATCATGCGCATCGCGCGCTCGCGGTTGTAGCCGGTGATCTCGAGCGCCACGTTCATCACGCCGCCGGCGTTCACCGCGTAATCGGGCGCGTACACGATGCCGCGCTTCTCGACTTCGTCGCCGATCGCGTTGTTGGCCAGCTGGTTGTTGGCCGCGCCGCAGATGATCTTGGCCTTCAGGCGCGGCAGTGTCTTCTCGTTGATCGTGCCGCCGAGCGCGCACGGCGAGTAGACGTCGGCCTGCACGTCGTAGATCTCGTCCAGGCCCACGGCTTCGGCGCCGAACTCGTCGACCGCGCGGGTCACCAGCGACTTGTTGATGTCGGTGACGAATACCTTGGCGCCGCGCTCGCGCAGCAACTTCACGTATTCCATGCCGACGTGGCCGAGGCCCTGCACGGCATAGGAATAGTTGCCCACTTCCTCGTTGCCGAACTTGCGATTGAGCGTGGCCATCAGGCCCTGCAGCGCGCCGTAGGCGGTGAACGGCGACGGGTCGCCCGAGCCGCCGTGCACCTGGTGCACGCCGGTGACGAACTCGGTCTCGCGGTACACGTATTCCATGTCGTTGACGTCGATGCCGACGTCCTCGGCCGTGATGTAGCGGCCGCCCAGCGAGTCGACGAACTTGCCGAACGCGCGGAACAGCGCCTCCGACTTGTCCTTCGACGGGTCGCCGATGATCACCGCCTTGCCGCCGCCGATGTCCAGGCCCGCCACCGCGTTCTTGTAGGTCATGCCGCGCGACAGGCGGAGCACGTCGTTCAGCGCTTCCTGCTCGCTCGCGTACGGCCACATGCGCGTGCCGCCCAGGGCCGGGCCGAGCACGGTGTTGTGGATCGCGATGATGGCCTTCAGGCCCGCGTCCTTGTTGTGGCAGAAGACGACCTGCTCGTGGCCGGTGGTGTCGAGGGTTTCGAAGATCATCAGCGGGCTCCGCGCCGGCACCGACGAGCGCGCTTTCGCACGTTCCGGCCGACTGGGTTGGTTAAGTCGTTGATACGAAAGGAGGCGCAACGTGCCGTCGAGGAGTCCGCCCGACACAGCAGCGGGATTTTAGTCCATTCCCGCCGGGCGGGTCTCACGCCGGCCCACGGGGGTTTCGTCGGCCTGCGGTGCGGTTCGTCGCCCGGTACGGGCGAGCCGCTCCACGGCCGCTAAGCTCGGGGCACGTCCCGCCCGCCGCGACGACCCGTCGCCGCCCCGGTGCGTCCCCAAGGAGGGGCCATGAAGAACCTCTTGATCCGCAGCGCGCTCACTGCCGCAATGCTCGTTGCCATGCCGGTGTGCGCCCAGTCCGGCGCGGCCGTGCCGTCCCCCTCTGCGACATCTGGCGACCGGCCCTCGGCCACGCCGCGCGGCACCACTTTCGTCCTGCCGTCTGGCTGGACGCAGACGGCCGCGGGCAACGGCGTACTCGTCGCCACGCCCGAGGCCGACGGCTCCCGCATGCTGATCCTCGATGCCAGCGGCAACGATCCCGACGCTGCCGTCGCCCAGGCGTGGCAGGCGCTCGGCGTGGCGCCGAAGTTCCTCGTCGCAACCGACAGCGCGCCACGCGACGGCTGGGAGCAGCGTCGCTTCTACAGCTACGACGTGGCGCAGAACGCGCATCGCGCCGTGCAGGCCGTCGCGATGCGCCGCGGCACCGACTGGACCGTGGTGGCGATCGACCTCGACCAGAGCGTTGCCGAGAAGCGCGCCTCGCAGACCGGCAAGATCGTGCAGCGCCTGCTGCCGGCCGGCTATACCCGCGAGACCTTCGCGGGCCGCACAGCGCACCCGTTGGACGCCGCTCGCCTGGCCACCATCGCCGACTTCGTGGAGTCGATGCGCAAGCTGTACGACGTCCCGGGTGTCGCGATCGGGATCGTGCAGGACGGCAAGGTGGTGATGTCGCGCGGCTTCGGCGTGCGCGAACTCGGCAAGCCGGCGAAGGTGGACGGCGACACGCGCTTCATGGTCGCATCCAACACCAAGGCGTTGACCACGTTGATGCTCGCCAAGCTGGTCGATGCCGGCAAGCTCGACTGGAACGCGCACGTCACCGACGTCTATCCGGACTTCCGGCTGGGCAGCGAAGACACCACGCGCAAGGTGCTGGTGAAGAACCTGATCTGCGCCTGCACGGGCGTGCCGCGGCAGGACATGGAGTGGATCTTCGAGGGCGAGAAGCAGACGCCGGCGACAGTGATGGCCACGCTCGGGACGATGCAGCCCACGAGCGGTTTCGGCGAGCTGTTCCAGTACTCCAACACCATGGCCGCCGCCGCGGGCTTCATCGGCGGCCACATCGCGTACCCGCAGAGCGAACTCGGCGCCGGCTACGACCGCGCGATGCAGGCACTGGTGTTCGACCCGCTGGGCATGAAGAACACCACGTTCGACTTCAAGCGTGCGCAGTCCGGCAACTTCGCCCGTCCCCACGGCTACGACGTCGACTACAAGGTGCGCGTCATGGGCATGGGGCTCGACAACACGATCGGCGCTTCGCGGCCCGCCGGCGCGGCGTGGAGCACGGTCAACGACATGCTCCGCTACGTGCAGATGGAGATCGACCGCGGCGTGCTGCCCGACGGCCGACGCTACATCGGCGAGGCTGCGCTGATGCAGCGCCGCGAGCCGCAGATCGCCCTGGGCGTCGACAAGAACTATGCGATGGCGCTGATGGTGGACAAGAGCGACGGCGTCACCGTCATCGACCACGGCGGCGACATGGGCGGCTTCCACTCGAACATGATGTGGTGGCCGGACCAGAAGGTCGGCGCGGTGATCCTGACCAATTCGGACGAAGGCGTGATGCTTCGCGGCCCGTTCAAGCGCCGGCTGATGGAGCTGATGTTCGACGGCAAGCCGCAGGCCGAGGCGTCCGCGCAGGCGGGGGCCAAGGCCGACCGCGCCGAGTTCGACGCGGGTCGCAAGCTGCTGCAGTGGCCGGCCGACACCGCCGCGACCGCCGCACTCGCGCCGCACTACCGGAATGCCGCGCTCGGTGACCTGCGTGTCACGCACGCAGCGGGCCAGACGCGGTTCGACGTGGGCACGTTCGCGTCGGTGGTGGCCACGCAGCCGCAGCCCGACGGCAGCCTTGCGTTCATCACCGTCGATCCGCAGGCCTCGGGTTTCGCGTTCATCCGGGCCGACAAGGACGGCGTCCGGCACCTGGTGCTGCGCGACGGACAGCACGAGTACGTGTTCGACGAGGTCAACTGACGGCCTCGGCTCCAGCGAACCAGCGACGGGGTGCCTGCGGGTGCCCCGTCGTGCATTCGAGGCCCGCTTTGCGCGCAGAGGTCGGCGCGCGCCACGCCGACGTGCCGCGCGTCAGTACGCGCGGTACGGACGCTCGCGAAGCCACAACGTGGCAAGCCACTTCTCGCCGCGTTCCACCGGCAGCCCGGCATGGAGCGAATCCGCATCGGGCCGGCCGTCGGCATCGAGGCTGTCGAACACCACGGCGCGGCCCGCCTTGGGCTCCACGCGAACATCGCGTGCCGGGAACACCGTCGCGCCGCCTTCCAGCGGCGTGTTGAGGTAGGCGCAGATCGTGCGCTTGCGGTTGCCGGCGGCAGGGTGGTCGCGCTGGATCGATTCGGGCGGCAGGTAATCGCGATGCGGCCGGTACTCCTGGCCTTCCGCGTAATGAAGAACGATCAGTTGCTCGGCATCGACCAGCTCCATGCCGGCCGCGGCCGCCATGCGCAGCTGCGCCAGCCGCAGCGAGAAATCCTCGAGCAGCGGGTCGAACGACACGTCGCGGCTGGTGCGCAGTTCGCGTTCGCCCACGTCGCTGCCATCCGGCGCATGCACGCGCGACGCGCGCAGCAGCGGCGCCGCGGTCGCCACCAGCAGGCGGCATTCGTCGACCGACAGCAGGCCGTCGATCTGCGCGATGCGCGGCGATTCGCACAGCACCTGGGCATCCGGCGGGTCCAGCACCTCGTCGAGCGCCAGCGTCGCCGGCGGGCTCGGGCGCTTGGGCGCGGCGGGCACCGCGATGATCTCCGGCATGTCCGGAAAACCGCCCTCGCGCAGCCGCGCCTTCAGCTGCGCGGCGGATTCCGGCTGCGCGGTCACGCCTTCGCCGCGAC
>NZ_VTRV01000134.1 GCF_008274655.1 Cognatilysobacter lacus
CGCTAGGAATGCTGAATCGCCGGATCGACGATCTGCTCGACGCGCCCGCCGGCTGACGGTTCCGTGATGCCGCGCATACGCTGGGCGTGCTGTTGCGTGCGTCCGGGCACCGCGTCGACGTCGAGGTGGACCCGCGCAACGCGCTCGCATACGCCGAGCGCGTGCGGCCCGACGCCTACATCCTCGACATCGGCATGCCGCATCTGGACGGCTACGAACTGGCGCGGCGCATCCGCGCGCTGCACGGCTCGCGGCCGTTGCTGGTGGCACTGACCGGCTACGGCCATCCCGCCGACCGTGAGCGCGCCCGGCTCGCGGGCTTCGACCACCATCTGGTGAAGCCGCTGGACCCCGAAGCGCTGATCCGGCTGCTGGACGCACAGGCCATCGCGACGGCCTGAGGGTCGCTACAACCAGCCTTTCTGCCGCGCCAGCCGATATGCCTCGACGCGATTGGCCGCGCCGAGCTTGCCGATCGCCTCCGACAGATAGTTACGCACGGTGCCCGCCGACAGGTTGAGCTGCGCCGCGATGTCGCCGGCGCTCATGCCGTCGCCGGCCAGGCGCAGCACCTGGCGTTCTCGATCATTGAGCGGGTCGGCGTCGGACCACGCGTCGACCGCGAGCTGCGGATCGATCGCGCGACCGCCGCGGTGAACCTGCCGGATCGCGTTGGCGAGCTGTTCGGCCGGTGCGTCCTTGAGCACGTAGCCACCAACGCCGGCATCGAGCGCGCGACGCAGGAAACCGGCCCGCGCGAACGTGGTGGCGATCACCACGCGCACCGGCAGTTCGTGGCGACGGATGCGTTGCGCCAGCTCGAGGCCGGTGAGTCCCGGCATCTCGATGTCGGTGACCAGCACGTCGGGCATCAGGCGCTCGACCTCGCGCCAGGCGCTGACGCCATCGGGCGCGGCGCCGACCACTTCGATATCGGGCTCGAGCGCCAGCAGCGCGGCCAGTGCACCGCGCACCATCGCCTGGTCCTCGGCAAGCAGTACGCGGATCATCGGAAAGGCGTGGGCGTCGACATGGCGATGGACGTTAGCAGGTGCGCGATCAGGCGGCCGCGGCGTCGAGGCCTTCGTCGGGCAGCGACATGGCCACCTTCGGCAGCGGCACGCAGGCTTCGAGTCGCGTCCCCGTCGGTGACGAATCGATGCGCAGCTTGCCGCCGAGGGCCTCGATGCGCTCGCGCATGCCGCTCAGTCCATTGCCCGGTGCGATCGCACCGCCGCGGCCGTCGTCCGCGATGCACAGCTTCACCTCGCGCGGCGTCGACGACAGCGACACCTCGGCATGCCGCGCACGCGCATGGCGCTGGATGTTGGTCACCGCCTCGCGCACGGTGAGTGCGAGCACGGTCTCGATCTCCGGCGGCAGCGTGACCGGCGCGAGTGCGTACTGCAATTCGATGGCATCGGCCTCCAGCAACAGGCGCGCCGACGCGAGCTCGGCGCCGAGGCCCGCCGCGCGGATTCCAGTGACCGCGCTTCGCACCTGCGTGAGTGCCTCGCGCGCGACCCGGCTGACCTCTTCCAGCTCACGGCGCGCGGCGGCGGGATCGCGATCCACCAGTTTGTTCGCCAGCTCCGACTTGAGCGCGACCAGCGAGAGCGTATGTCCGAGGAGATCGTGCAGGTCGCGCCCGATGCGCTCGCGCTCGGCGAGCGCCGCCAGGCGGCGTACTTCGTCATGGCTGAGCTTGAGCGCGACGTCGGCCTGCTTGCGTCGGATGTAGTGCACGTTCATGCCGCCGACGACGAGCCCCACCACCACCGCGTTCAGTACGAACAGCCACGGATAGCCGCGCCACAGCCAGAACGCCGAGTAGGCCGCGACCAGCACCACCATCGAGCCCATCGCCATGCGCGGACGGAATGCGAACGCGAGGTAGGCGCACGCATAGATGATGTAGCCCTGCGCGCCCGGGTTCCATGGCGTCACCACGAAGCCCAGCACCGCAATCGCGAGCGACGCGCCGAACACGTGCCGGTGATTGCCGTAATGCACGTAGACGAAGATCGCCAGGAACACGGCGTAGCTTGCGAGCGTCGGCCACAGCCAGTGCGGGAACGCGCCCTTCGTTTCGGTCAGCGGGACCAGGAAGATCCACATCGACCAGACGAGGTTGAGCCAGCTGTACCAGCCGCTGCCCGGCTGCGTGGGATGCAGCAGCGACTTGCCGTACCTGTCAAACGTGTGCTTCGCGTTCATGTCGTCCGCCCCGGGCGCCGCGCCATCATCGCTCAGCCGCGCGCCAGGCGCCGGCGGGCGGCGAGGAAGAAGGCGATGCCGTAGACCGCCAGCACGGCGACGTGCAGCGTGATGCGCCCATCGCTCTGCGCACCGGCGACCGACAGCGCGATCTGGGCGAGGTGGTGCGCCGGCCACACAGGTGCGATCTTCGCGATGAACGGCGGCAGCATCGACAGCGGCATCCACAGCCCGGCAAGGAACGCCATCGGCAGGTAGATCATGTTGATCACCGCCGGCGCGCCCTGGGCGCCCACGCGACTTCCCACATAGAGGCCGATCGCGCAGAACGGCAGCACGCCCAGCGAATCGACCAGCACCAGCCCGGCCGCCTGCGCCAGCGACAACGACACGCCGGCAAGCGTGGTGCCGATCAGCATCAGCAGCAGCGAAATGGTCGTGGCGAACACCATCGCCATCGCCATGCGCGACGCCAACACCGCGCCCGCGGGCACCGGCTGCGCACGCTTGAGCGCCAGGAAGCCGCGCTCCCGGTCCATTGCGATCGCCACGCCGAAGCCGAACAGGCCCGGCGCCATCACGCCGAACACGCCGTAGGTCGCCAGCAGGTAGGTGGCCGTGCGCGTGCCGCTACCGTGGTTGAGCAGCACGGCGAACAGCACGTAGAACATGGGCGGGAACACCAGCGTAGGTACCGCGAACGACGGCGACCGCAGCAGGCGCAGGAATTCATTGCGCGCTTCCAGCCAGTAGGCGGGCCACGGCGACGGGCGCGTGGCGACGGTGAGCGTGTTCATGCGGCCTCCTTGGTGATTTCGACGAACGCGTCGGCGAGGCCGGCGCGGGTGACTTCGAGGTCCGCGAGCGTCGGGTCCTCGGTGAGCAGGCGATAGACGATCGCTTCGACCGCGTCGGCGGTGATCTCCAGGCGCTCGCAATCACGAACGGCCGCATTCACGCCGGGCCACGCGGCGACGGCCGCGGGGTCCAGCGACGAGCGACAACGCACGCGACGCTGCACCACCCGCGCGCGGATCTGCGCGACGCTGCCCTGCGCGACCACGCGCCCACCGTTGACCACGACGACGCGGTCGGCGAGCGCTTCGGCCTCTTCCAGGTAATGCGTGGTCAGCAACACGCCCGCGCCGTCGGCGACGAGTTCGCGGATCGCGGCCCACAGCTTCTGGCGTGCATCGATGTCGAGCCCGGTGGTGGGCTCGTCGAGGAACAGCAGGCGCGGACGTCCGCAGACGGCCATCGCGAACTGCACGCGGCGCTGCTGGCCGCCGGAAAGGCGGCCGTAGCGGCGATCAAGCAGGCCTTCGAGCCCGGCAAGCGCGACGCAATCGGCGATGCTGCGCGGCGACGTGTAATAGCTGCGCGTGACCTCGATGAGCTCGCGCACCTTCAGTGTTTCGGGAATGCCAGCCGACTGCAGCATCACGCCGATGCCGAGCCGTGCATCGAGCTCGCGCGGGTCGCGGTCGAACAGCTGCACGCGCCCCTCGTCGGCGGTGATCAGCCCGAGCATCAGCGCGATCGCGGTGGTCTTGCCGGCGCCGTTCGCGCCCAGCAGTGCAAGCACCTCCCCGTCGCGCACCTCGAGATCGAGGCCGTCCAGCGCGACGACCTCGCCATAGCGCTTGCACACGCCGGAGAGGCGGGCCAGCGGGGACAGCGTGACGGTGGAACCCATGGCACGTCTCCTGTGGAAGGTGCCGACACCATGCGCGCCGCCCGGCCGCCGCGGCAGTCGCGGCTGTCAGGTATTCCAGGTGACATTCGTCAGGTGACGCGGCCGGCAGCGAGGTCTAACCTGCCGCCATCTCGACGTCGGCGCGGATCCCGCGCATCGCCGGTCGAAATCCTCCGCTACGGATCGCGATGAACACTTCCGCCGACCTTCTCAACGAACTCCGCATCGACCGCAGCGCACCGCCGCCGGCACCGAACCGTCGCGGGCTGTGGATCGGGCTCGCGATAGCGGGCGCCGTGGCGCTGCTCGGCGGCGGGGCGTACGTGATGTTCCGCGGCACGCCGGGCCCCGAGGTGCATGTCGCCGAAGTGCAGGCGATCGGCGCGGGCGGCAACGCGGCGGTGCTCGATGCGACCGGCTACGTGGTCGCCCGGCGCATGGCCACGGTGTCGTCGAAGATCACCGGCAAGGTGCGCGAAGTGCGCATCGAGGAAGGCCAGCACGTCAATGCCGGCGACATCATGGCTACGCTCGACCCCGTCGATGCCGATGCGCAGCGTTCGCTCGCCGTCTCGCAACTGGAAGCTTCACGCAGCCAGATCGCCGGCGTGCAGGCGCAGTTGCGCGATGCCGAGGCCAACGCGGCGCGGCTGTCTTCGCTCGCCAGCCAGCAGCTGGTGTCGAAGGCGCAGTACAGCCTGGCGGTCGCGCAACGCGATGCACTGCGCGCGCAACTCGTCACCGCCCGGCGCACGGCCCAGGTCTCGTCCGCGAACCTGCGCATCGCCGGCAACGGCCTCGACAACACCGTTGTGCGCGCGCCTTTCTCCGGCGTGATCATCGCCAAGGCCGCGCAGCCCGGCGAAATCGTGTCGCCGCTGTCGGCGGGCGGCGGGTTCACGCGCACCGGCATCGGCACCATCGTCGACATGGAGTCGCTCGAGGTCGAAGTCGACGTCGGCGAGTCGTACATCGGCCGCGTCAAGCCCGGCATGCCGGTGGTGTCGATGCTCAACGCATATCCCGACTGGAAGATTCCCGGCGAGGTGATCGCGATCATCCCGACGGCCGATCGCGGCAAGGCGACGGTGAAGGTGCGCGTGGGCCTTTCGCAGCACGACGCACGCGTGGTGCCCGACATGGGTGTGCGCGTGAGCTTCCTGGAGCGCGAAACACCGAAGGCTTCGAAGGCACCGTCGGCGCTGGTGCCGTCGACGGCCATCGTCGATCGCAATGGCAAGGACGTCGCCTTCGTGGTCGAAGGCGATGCCGCCAAGGCAACGGTAAAACTGCGCGCCGTGCAGCTGGGCCGCACGCTGGGCGACGACCGCGAGGTCCTGTCCGGCCTGCAGGGCGGCGAGCGCGTAGTCATCGAGCCGCCCGCCGATCTCGCCGACGGCGCGAGCGTTCGCATCGCGAAAGACGCGGACGCAGCCGCGACGGAATGACGGGAAGCGATGCCGCCTGGCAGCGTCGCTCCAGTGAAAACCGGCTACCGCGACCGCGGTGACCGATCGACGCCGGCGCTGGCCGGGCTTCCGCTTCGCGGGAGCACAAGCAGAGCAGTGCGCGCGAAACCGGGATCCCCGGCGACGCATCGAACTCATCCATGCGGGAGATACGCAAATGTCCTCACTGGTCAGCATCCGCGACCTGCGCAAGACCTACCAGCGCGGCGCCGAACGCGTCGAAGTGCTGCACGGCATCGATCTCGACATCCCGGAAGGCGATTTCGTCGCGCTGATGGGGCCGTCGGGCTCGGGCAAGACCACGCTGCTCAACCTGATCGGCGGGCTCGACACGCCGAGCGGCGGCGAGATCGACATCGCCGGGCAGCGTATCGACACGTTGCGTGCCGGCCAGCTGTCGACCTGGCGCAGCAACAACGTCGGCTTCGTGTTCCAGTTCTACAACCTGATGCCCACGCTCACCGCGCAGAAGAACGTCGAGCTGCCGTTGCTGCTGACCAGGCTCAACAGCGCGCAGCGCGCGCGCAACGCCGCGATCGCCTTGCAGCTGGTCGGGCTAGCCGACCGCGCGAAGCACAAGCCGAACGAGCTGTCCGGCGGCCAGCAGCAGCGCGTGGCGATCGCCCGCGCGATCGTCTCCGATCCGACGCTGCTGATCTGCGACGAACCCACCGGCGATCTCGATCGCCAATCCGCCGAAGAAATCCTGGGCCTGCTGCAGACGCTGAATCGCGAGCACGGCAAGACGATCGTGATGGTGACGCACGATCCGAAGGCGGCCGACCACGCGCGTCGCACCGTTCACCTCGACAAGGGCGTGCTGGTCGACGCCCCGGCGATGGCGCACTGACCGCCGACGCGCCAATGCGCCGGCATAGCGTCGGCGCGGCACCCGTTCCGAGGCGCATCGCGCCACCTTTCCGCCCTGCGGAAAGGCCTCCATCGAAGAGGCAGCCATGAAATACCTGCACCTGATCTGGGCCTCGTTGTTCCGAAGCCGTACGCGCACGCTGCTCACGCTGCTGTCGGTCTTCGTCGCGTTCTTCCTGTTCGGCATGCTCGACTCGGTGCGCGTCGCCTTCAACTCCGGCGGCAACGTGACCGGCGCGAACCGCATGGTCGTGGCCTCGCGGCTGTCGATCACCCAGATGCTGCCCTACAGCCTCGACTCGCAGATCGCCACCGTCGCCGGCGTGCGCAAGTCGACATATGCGGCGTGGTTCGGCGGCATCTATCGCGACCCGAAGAACTTCTTCCCCAATTTCTCGGTCGGGCCCGGGTACCTGGACCTGTATCCCGAGTTCAAGCTGCCGCCGGCGCAGCGCAAGGCCTGGGAAGCGGACCGGCAGGGGGCGATCGTCGGCGAAGCGCTGGCCAAGAAGTTCGGCTGGAAGGTGGGCGACACCATCCCGCTGCAGGCCACGATCTTCCCGACCAAGGGCAGCAACGACTGGCCGCTCAAGCTCGACGGCATCTTCAGCATCGACGACGTCAAGCAGAAGGGACAGGAGCAGGTGCTGCTGTTCCACTGGAATTATTTCGACGAGTCCAACGACTACGTGAAAGGGCGCGTCGGCTGGTACATCGTGCAACTCGCGAACGCGGGCGCGGCGGACCGCGTTTCCAAGTCGATCGACGCGCTCAGCGCGAATTCGGACCACGAGACCAAGACCCAGACCGAGGAAGCGTTCAACCAGTCGTTCGCCAAGCAGATCGGCGACATCGGCCTGATCGTCACCGCGATCATGGGCGCGGTGTTCTTCACCCTGCTGCTGCTCACCGGCAACACGATGGCCCAGGCCGTGCGCGAACGCATCCCGGAACTCGCGGTGCTGAAGACCATCGGCTTCAGTGATCGAAGCGTGCTCGGGCTGGTTCTGGGTGAATCGATCCTGCTGGTCGCGATCGGTGCGCTGCTCGGCCTCGCGCTGGCGCCGCTGGCGATGCAGGTGGTCAGTCGCGGCAGTGGCGGCTTCATCCCGCTGCCCAGCACGCTGCCGCCGGAAAGCTGGGTGACCGGCCTGGTGCTGATGCTGGTATTCGGTGTCCTTGCCGGCCTGCTGCCGGCCCTGCGCGGCATGCGCCTCAACATCGTCGATGCCCTCGCGGGCCGCTGAGGAATACGACCATGCGCACCAAACGCTTCTTCGGGAATCTCGGACTGTTCATCCTGCTGGTCGCGGCCGTCGTCGCGTGGTCGATGCTGCCCTGGTTCGGCGTCGTCGGCCTCGCGGTGCTGGTGGCGCTGTGGCTGTTCACCACGCGCGGCGGCCGCCTGGCGCTCGCGG
>NZ_VTRV01000135.1 GCF_008274655.1 Cognatilysobacter lacus
GTGCCTGCGCGGCCGCGAGGTCGCGCCCGAGCAGGCTGATGTCGGCTCGCGGCGCCACGCGCGTGATGCACGTCGCGCGGTTGCGGCCCGACGATTTCGACAGGTACAGGGCCAGGTCGGCCACGTGCATCGCGTGTTGCCAGTCGACGCCGGGCTGCAGGGGACACGGCGCCGCGCCGATCGAGACGGTGACGTCCACCCGGTTACCCGCGATATCGATCGGGATCGCGGCGATCGCGGCGAGCGCACGCACCGCGAACGCCTGCACGCCCTCGGCGCCCGTGCCGGGCAGCAGCACTGCGAACTCCTCGCCCCCCCAGCGCACGACGGTGTCCTGCTGGCGAACCAGCGCCTGCAGTCGCGAGGCGATCTCGACCAGTACCCGATCGCCGGCTGCGTGGCCCCACGTGTCGTTGACCTGCTTGAAGAAGTCGACATCGACAAGCACCAGGCCCATCGGCGCGGCCTCGCCGTTGCGCCCGGCATGCCGATCCATCAGCAGCTGGCACTGACGCCGATTGGCCACGCCGGTGAGCGGGTCGTGCATCGACTGTTCGGACAGCACGGCGATGTCGCCGGACAAGCGCTGGTTGTCGGTGCGCACGCGCTTCATCCATTGCACGAGCGGCACGACGGCGAGTGCGAGGGCGACCGCGAGCGCTGCCCACAGGCGCTGCTGCCACGCGCGCACGGCGAGTTCCGCCTGCTTGATGCGGTTCGCGGCGGCGAGCCGGTCGATGTCGCGCTGCCGGGCCTGCGCGTCGTAACGCTCCTGCATTTCCAGCACCGTCTTGTCGCGTTCCTGCTGGGTGAGTTCCTGCTGCTGCGTCGCGACCTTCTCCAGCGCCTCGAGCGCTTCGCGGTAGCGACCGGCCGACTTGTAGATGCCGACCAGCTCGCCGGTGATTCCGACCGCGTCGCTGCGGGCATCCATCTGCTGGGCGATGTCCGCCGCCTGTCGCACCAGGGCAAGGCCGCCTTCGACGTCGCCCAGGTGCGCGGTGGCAACGCCGGCGTTGGTCAGCGCATAGGAGAGGCTGCGACGGTCGCCGCTGCTGCGCGCGAGCTGGGCGGCCTGCTGCGCGTAGTCGAGCGCGCGTTTGTAGTCGTGCTGCATCAACCAGTGATCGGCAAGGTTGGACAGGCTGACCGCTTCGAACTCCTCCATGCCGCGCTGGCCGCGCGACAGGCGCAGCGCCTCGTCCAGCGCTTCGCCCTGCTGTTCGACCAGGCCGGCGCGCCCGAGTGCGTTCGCCTCGTTGAGGCGCAGCGACGCCATGGCGTACGTGAAGCCGATCCGCTTCGCGTCGGCGTAGGCGCGGTGGGCGATGAGGTGCGCGCGGCCGTAGTCGGCAAGGCCGGTGGTCATGGCGACCATCAATGCCTGCGCCCGGATGCGGCTCGCCTCGTCACCCGCCTTCTCGGCGAGGTCGGCGGACTTCAGCGCCTCGGCGATGCCGCCGGAGAAGTTTCCGTGGATGTTGTAGAGCCGGGCGCGCGAGTAGTGGTAGTTCTGCACGACGTCGGGCGAGGCGTCCGCCAGCCGCGCTTCCACGACACGCAGCAGGCGCTCCGCCTCGTCGGGTTCGCGGCGGGTCAGTGCGTCCTGCGCCCGCACCAGCGCGGCTTCTGTCGCGCACGGGCCACATTTCTGCTCGCGAGCCATCGCGTCGAGCGACGCCAGCGCCTGCTTTGCCGCCGCGACCATTCCCGGCTGTCGCGAGGTGACGGCCAGGTAGCCGATTGCCGCTGCGTAGCGCTCGCGACGGGCGATCGGCGCCGATTCGCCCGGGCGGTCCGCGGCTTCGAGGCGGTCGATCGCCTCCGCGGCCGAGCGGTAGCCGTGCAGGCTCTGGTCGCGCAGCACGTCTTCGACGCGCTCGCTGGCAGCCGCAGAGGTAGTGACGAGCAGCAGCAGGAAAAGGACCCGGGACGCATTCATGGATGCACTATCGGCCCCGCCGCCCTTTAGCTGAGGATCGACGTACGCAACGGTTCAGGCAGCGGCGGTGGCTTCGCCCCGGAGCGCCGAACGGTATCGGCGGCTGCACGGCACCGCGGTGCCGTCCTGCATGACGACGCGCGCATCGCCGGAGTCGACCGGTTCGATGCGGTCGATGACGTCCAGGTTCACCACCCAGCTGCGGTGCACCCGACGGAACCGCGCCGGGTCGAGCTTCTCCTCGATCTGCGCCATCGTGCAGCGCAGCGGGTAATCGCGGCCCCGCACATGCAGGTTCACGTAGTTGCCCGACGCCTGCAGCCATTCGATGTCGGCGGCCGCCACCAGGAACTCCTTGCCCAGCTTGCGGACCAGAAAGCGCTCCGGCCGGGCGACCGGTTCGGCTGCCGGCGCGTCGTCAGGCGCGGAAAGCAGGCGGGCCTCACCCTGCAGGCGGCGCAGGAACAGGCGGTAGGCCTCGACAATCAGCACGCTGCTGGCGAAGCCACGTGCGTCCTTGAGGTATTCGTACCCCCACTCGGAGACCCAGTCGCCGAAGTCGTAATGGGCCCCGAGGGCGGCATAGACCGCCTTGCGGATCGCGACCATGCCCGCCACGTGCAGGGCGGACCAGACCACGCTCGCAAGCAGGTACTCCGCGAGTCGCCGCCGCCACGTGCTGAATTCGAGCGGCCGCCAGCGCGTGAACGCAACGATCGCCGGCACGAGCAGCAGGGCCACGAAGTTGCTGCTGAACTCCCAGACCACGGGCTCCCAGCCGCGCACGTCGACCTGGACCCGGCGCAGGTCGAGGTCGACCGTGATGCTGTTGGCGATGCTGTTCACCAGGAACAGGCCGATCCAGAAGCCCCACTCGAGCCACGGGCGCCACGGCTGGAAACGGGCCCAGTCGGCGTCGGCGGCGGGTGGAGGCGCGTTACTCATCCGCGCATTGTCACCCGCGGACGCCGGGAGGCGCTGAGCGCTCGTCCCCGGCGTCCACCGTTCGTCCCCGGGGCCGGGCGGCGCGTCACACCGCGCCCTGCGATCGCCGCCGGGGCGCTGAAAGTCGGCCGACGCCAACGGACCGACGCCATGAACCGACGCCACCACATCGACGCCCTGCGCGCCCTCGCCTTCGCCCTGCTGATCCTCTATCACTGGGGGATGCTCTACGTGGGCGGCGACGACTGGCGCTGGCACATCAAGAGTTCCCACACGTACGAGTGGCTGCAGCTGCCCATGCTGTTCGTCAATCGCTGGCGGATGTCGCTGATCTTCCTGGTCTCGGGAATCTCGAGCGCCTACCTGTTCGCCCGCTGCAGCCCGCTGTCGTTCCTCGGACAGCGCACCTGGCGGCTCCTGCTGCCGCTGGTGTTCGGCATGCTGGTGATCGTGCCCGTGCAGCCTTACGTGCAGGGCATCCAGACCGGCTTCGTGAAACCGGGCTTCGTCGACTTCCTGCTGCGCTACTACGAGTTCCGTCCGTGGCCGAAGGGCGCGTTCGACGGCGACGCCAGCGGCGTCACCTGGAACCACCTCTGGTACCTCGCGTACCTGTGGGCGTTCACGGTCGC
This sequence comes from Cognatilysobacter lacus, assembly GCF_008274655.1. Taxonomy (GTDB): domain Bacteria; phylum Pseudomonadota; class Gammaproteobacteria; order Xanthomonadales; family Xanthomonadaceae; genus Cognatilysobacter; species Cognatilysobacter lacus. The sequence goes on from NZ_VTRV01000135.1 coordinate 3,520, forward strand.
GCTCGTGTTGCTTCGACCCCTACTCGACTCGCGCGCCGGGCTGCGCCTGCGCGACGCCGTCACGGGCCTGCGCGGCGGGTGGCTGCTGCTGCTGCCCGCCCTTCCGATCGCGATCGAGACGGTGCTGCTGCAGGGTCGCTTCAAGGACACCGGCGACCTCGTGCACGACGGCTACCGCGACGTCCTCTACTTCACGGCGTTCCTGTACGGCTATTGGCTCGCTCGCGCGGACGGGGCCTGGGCGGAATTCGCGCGGCTGCGCCGCCGCTCGCTGGGGTGTGCGCTGGCGCTGTTCCCCGTCTACTACTGGCTGGGCCACACGCTGCCCGATGACCTGCCCGGCGCACAGGCGTTGATCTGGACGCTGCGCAGCCTCTACATCTGGCTGGCGATCTCGGCGGTGCTCGGCTGGTCGAAGGCGTGCCTGGACCGCCCGTTCGCGTGGCTGGGCTGGGCGAACGAGGCCGTCTTCCCGTGGTACGTGCTGCACCAGAGCCTGATCATCGCGATCGCCTACGTGCTGGTGCCGCTCCGGCTGCCGGTGCAGATCGAAGCGCCGGCCGTGCTGGCGGGAACCGTCGCCGGCTGCTGGCTCGGCTTCGCGGTGATCCGCCGCGTACCGATGCTGCGGCCGCTGTTCGGCATGAAACTGCGCGAGCGTCGCGTGTCACTGCCCGGGACCGCGAGCCTCGGCCGCGCGCGCGACGCCGACCTCGCCTGATCGCGCTGGCGCCCGGAACATTCCGGGCGCCCGGGGTCATCCCGCACGGGCGGGCGGCAAAGTACCGCCCGATCAGTGCTTGGGTTCGGACACGCCGCGCAGCAGTTCGGCCGTGTTGCGATCGCGGCCGCTGAGCGCGACGTCGGCCTGTGCGACCACACCGCACAGACGGCCTTCCTGGTCGACGACCAGCAGGCGGCGGATCTGCTCGGCTTCCATCAACTGGATCGCGTCGGACAGGCTGCTGTCGACCTGCACGCTGCTCACCGGCGACGTCATGCAGTCCTTCGCCGCGCACTGCTGCGGGTCGCGGCCCTCGGCGACGACGCGCAGTGCGACGTCGCGGTCGGTCACGGTACCGATCGGCTTGCCGGCGGCGTCGATCACGGGCACCAGGCCGCAATCGTTTTCCAGCATCAGGCGGGCGACTTCGCGTACCGGCGTGTCGGCCTGGCAGCTGGCGGGATCGGGTGTCATGACGCTGCGGATATCCATTGAACGCTCCAGCCAGGGGATAAGGAAGCCACACACGCTGGGCCAACGGCGGTCGGGCACGCGTGAAGCCGGCACTCACGACGGCCACCGGCCGTTTCACTGCCGTCATGGGTTCATCAAGCAGCTGTCGGTTAACCTGCCCCATTCACCCGTTGAGGCTCCCCTATGAAGCAACCTCTCGCACTCGCGCTGGCGCTGGCCATCACCGCCACGTCCGCGCCGGCTGTCTCGCACCCGGTCAAGCACGCGGCCAAGCATGCCGCGAAGCACGCCGCTTCCGCCAAGAACACCAGGTCTGCCGTGAATCCCTTCTTCGCGCCAAGCGCTCTGCCGCTGCACTACCCGCAGTTCGACAAGATCAAAGACACCGACTTCGCGCCCGCGTTCGATCGCGGCATGGCGGAGCAGCTGAAGGAAGTCGATGCCATCGCCAACAACAAGGCGAAGCCGACCTTCGAGAACACGATCGTCGCCCTCGAAAAGAGCGGGCAGACGCTGCGCCGCGCGCAGACCGTGTTCGGCAACCTCGTCGGTGCCGACACCAACGACGCGCGCAACAAGCTCGACACCGAGTACTCGCCGAAACTGGCCGCCCACAACGACGCGATCAGCCTCAACCCGAAGCTGTTCGCACGTGTCCAGACGCTCTACAACGAGCGCCAGTCGCTCGGCCTCGACGCCGAGGGCGTGCGCCTGGTCGAGAAGTACTACCAGGACTTCGTGCGGTCGGGCGCCAAGCTCAACGACGCGCAGAAGGTGCGCCTGAAGGCGATCAACGGCGAGATGGCGAAGCTCGGCACGCAGTTCAGCCAGAACGTGCTGGCCGAGCGCAACGAGCTCGCCGTCGTTGTCGACAGCAAGGCCGAGCTCGCCGGCCTGCCGGACGAAGCGATCGCCGCCGCCGCAAAGGCCGCGAAGGACCACAAGCTCGAGGGCAAGTACGTCATCGAGCTGCAGAACACCACGATCCAGCCGCCGCTGACGTACCTCGACAACCGCGATCTGCGTGAGCGGATCTTCAAGGCGTCGATCTCGCGTGGCAGCCGAGGCAACAAGTACGACAACACCGGCATCGTGTCGCAGGTCGCCAAGCTGCGCGCCGAGAAGGCCGCGCTGCTCGGTTACCCGACCTACGCCGCCTACGCGCTGGAAGACCAGACCGCGAAGACGCCGGAAGCCGTCAACGCCATGCTCGCCAAGCTCGCCCCGCCGGCCGTCGCCAACGCCAGGCGCGAGGCCGCCGACCTGCAGGCGATGATCGACAAGGAACAGAAGGCCAAGGGCCAGCCGACGTTCAAGCTGCAGCCGTGGGACTGGGCCTACTACTCGGAGAAGGTGCGCCAGGCCAAGTACAACTTCGACGAAGCACAGCTCAAGCCGTACCTCGAGCTCAACAACGTGCAGCAGAACGGCGTCTTCTTCGCCGCGAACCAGCTCTACGGCCTGACCTTCAAGGAGCGCAAGGACCTGCCGGTCTACGAGCCCGACGTACGCGTGTTCGACGTGTTCGACAAGGACGGCAAGCAACTCGCGATCTTCATCTCCGACATGTATGCCCGCCCGAGCAAGAACGGCGGCGCGTGGATGAACTCGTACGTCGACCAGTCGGCGCTGACGGGCTACCTGCCGGTCGTGGCCAACCACCTCAACATTCCCAAGCCGCCGGCGGGCCAGCCGACGCTGCTGTCGTGGGATGAAGTGACCACGATGTTCCACGAGTTCGGCCATGCGCTGCACGGCATGTTCTCCGACGTGAAGTACCCGTACTTCTCCGGCACGAGCGTGCCGCGCGACTTCGTCGAGTACCCGTCGCAGGTGAACGAGATGTGGGCCGACTGGCCGGAAGTGCTGGCCAACTACGCCAAGCATTACCAGACCGGCGCGCCGATGCCGAAGGCGTTGCTCGACAAGGTGCTGGCAAGCAGCAAGTTCAACCAGGGTTTCTCGACCACCGAGTACCTGGGGGCGGCGCTGCTGGACCAGCGCTGGCACCAGCTCCCGGCCGACAGGATCCCGGACGCTTCGGGCGTGATGGCGTTCGAAGCCGCCGCGCTGGCAAAGGACGGCGTGGACTTCTACGCCGTGCCCCCGCGCTATCGCACGCCGTACTTCAGCCACATCATGGGCGGCTACGCGGCCGGCTACTACGCGTACATCTGGTCCGAAGTGCTGGATGCCGACAGCGTCGAGTGGTTCAAGCAGAACGGCGGCCTGACGCGCGCCAACGGCCAGCATTTCCGCGACACGCTGCTTTCGCAGGGCGGAAGCCAGGACGCCATGGTGCTGTTCCATAACTACACCGGCCGCGACCCGTGGATCGAGCCGCTGCTGAAGCGACGCGGCCTCGACGCGCCGACCGACGACAGCAAGGCGCCGAGCGACGCGTCGCCGACGCCGCCGGCCTCGACCACGCCCAAGAAGTAAGCGCCAGCACCATCGCGTAACACGACGCCGTCCGGAGAGATCCGGGCGGCGTTTTGCTGTGCGAGGCACCGGCTTCGCTCACCGCACGCCGTCGCCCGATGGGCCACCATGCGCACTCCCGCAGGCGGCACGATGGACGGCGCGATGCAGCAGCAAATCCGCTTCACCACTCCGATGACGATGCGCTTCGCGTTGCTCGCGTCCTGCGTGGCCGCCACGGCGCTCGGCGCGTGCAGCAGTCCTCCGGAAGCGCCAATCGAGCGAACGAACCGGGCGACGACGACTCCGACGAGGAGCGCAAGTACGACGCCACGCGCGGGAAGCTGCGCAAGCAGCTGCGAAGCGGCGCGATCGACGAGCGC
>NZ_VTRV01000136.1 GCF_008274655.1 Cognatilysobacter lacus
CATCGGTCGGTGCGGGCGGTTCCAGCGTTCCGATGCCGGCGCCATCCGCGCCCGCCGCGGGCGCCGGAAGCGGCGCGTAGTCGGGTTCCGCGGTGGACGGCGGCACTTCGCCGGCGCGGAAGAAATCGCCGTGCTTCTGGTTCTTGAGTGCGATCGCGAACAGCACGATCCCCGCGGCAAACGCCAGCGCGATCCACCACCACACGGGTCGGCGGGGGCGGGCGGGCGCGGGACGGGGCAATTCGCCGGGCGGAGTGGGGGACCTGTCCATGCGTGTCGTATCCATGCGGGGAATGCTCGCTGCAGCGCCGTCAACGCGTCGGGAAGAGCGGACTGCACGCGGTGCGGTGATAATGCCGCCTTTCCACGCATGACGACCGCTTCCATGCTCGATCCGATCCTGCTGCGCCAGCGTCCCGCGGAAATCGCCGAACGGCTACAGGCCACGCGTAGCTTCGCGCTCGACGCGGGGGCCCTCGAGTCGCTCGAGGCCGAGCGCAAGCACATCCAGATGCGCACGCAGGAGCTGCAGAACCTGCGCAACACGCGCAGCAAGGCGATCGGGCAGGCCAAGGCCAGCGGCGGCGACGTAACGGCATTGATGGCGGAAGTGGCGGGCATCGCCGACGCGCTCAAGGCGAGCGAGAGCCGACTCGAGGTCATCCGCGAAGAGCTCGATGCGATCGCGCTCGGCCTGCCGAACCTGCCTGATCTCTCCGTGCCGCTCGGTAGCGATGAATCCGCCAACGTGGAACAGTCGCGCTGGGGAACGCCACGCGTTTTCGACTTCACACCGCTCGACCACGTCGAACTGGGTGCACGCAACGGCTGGCTGGACGGCGACACCGCCGCGAAGCTGTCGGGCGCCCGTTTCACCATCCTGCGGGGCGGGCTGGCAAGGCTGCATCGCGCGCTCGCGCAGTTCATGCTCGACCTGCACAGCGGCGAACACGGCTACGTCGAGGTCAACGTGCCAGTGATCGTCAATGCCGAGTCGATGCGCGGTACCGGCCAGCTGCCGAAGTTCGAGGACGACCTGTTCGCGACGGCGGTCGGCGACTCGAAGCGTTACCTGATCCCGACCTCGGAAGTGCCGCTCACCAACATCGTGCGCGACACCATCGTCGACCACACGCAGTTGCCGATGCGGATGACCGCGCACTCGATGTGCTTCCGCGCGGAAGCAGGCAGCCACGGGCGCGACACCCGGGGGATGATCCGCCAGCACCAGTTCGAGAAGGTCGAGCTCGTGTCCATTGCCCGCCCCGAGGAAAGCGACTTCGAGCACGAGCGCATGACGCGTTGCGCCGAAGTGCTGCTGGAGCGCCTGGGCCTTCCGTACCGCCGCATGCTGCTGTGCACGGGCGACATGGGTTTTTCCGCGTCGAAAACGTTCGACCTGGAGGTCTGGCTGCCATCGCAGGAGACCTACCGCGAGATTTCGTCCTGCTCGAATTGCGATGCGTTCCAGGCGCGACGCATGCAGGCACGCTGGCGCAATCCTGCGACCGGCAAGCCCGAGCCCGTGCATACCCTCAACGGGTCGGGCGTCGCAGTCGGTCGCGCGATGATCGCGGTGATGGAGAACTACCAGCAGGCCGACGGCAGCATCGTCGTGCCCGATGTGCTGAAGCCGTACATGGGCGGGATCGACGTTCTGCGCTGAGCCCGGATCCGTCGCCAGACGGGGCTGGCCCTCGCCGGCGGCTGTGGGCCGTGGGAGCCGCTCGGCGTGTGGTGGCGGATGCATCGTCGCCCGTCATTCGCCGTCCGCCGCTGCCGTCGGCCGTGATCCGCCCGAGGCCACCATGGCGCGCGCTCGGGTGTTCCTCCGTCGACGCGGGCCCCGAACGCCCGGCCGGTTTCTCCTCAGGCGGGTCGCGATCGGGGTGTTGCGCGCGTAGAACCAAGGTGGTGAAATATCCCTCGCCGTTGCGCGCATGGAACTGTCGCCATGAACGATCTGAATGACCTCTACTACTTCGCCGCGGTCGTCGAGCACTCCGGGTTCGCGGCGGCCGAACGCGCACTGGGGATTCCCAAGTCGCGCCTGAGTCGTCGCATCAGCCAGCTGGAGAACGATCTCGGCGTGCGCCTGCTGCAACGCTCGACGCGGCGCTTCGCGGTCACGGACGTGGGCCAGAGCGTCTACCGCCATGCGCAGTCGATGCTCGAAGAAGCCAAGGCCGCGCGCGAGGTGGTCGACCGCCTCAGCGCGGAGCCGCGTGGCGTGATCCGTGTCAGCGTGCCGGTGGGCATCGCGCAGGAGCACATGCCGAAGCTGCTTCCGGAGTTCCTCGCGCTGTATCCGCAGGTGCGCGTGCAGATGCACATCAGCAACCGGCGCGTCGACGTGATCAACGAGGGTTTCGACGTCGCGTTGCGCGTACGCACCAAGCTCGACGACGACGGCAGCCTGGTGATGCGCAGCTTCGGGCAGATCCAGGAGTTGCTGGTCGCCAGCCCGCAGTACCTCAAGCGCATGGGCCGGCCGCAGACACCCGACGCGCTGACCGACCACGTCACGATGTCCATGAGCGAGGACGAGGCGCGCCAGCGGTGGGAGCTGCACGGCCGCAACGGCGAAGTCCGCCGGATGGAACTGAAGCCGCGCATCATGGGTTTCGACTTCCCCATGCTGATGCAGCTGGCCAAACAGGGAATCGGAATCACGCTGCTGCCGGAAACCATATGCGCGGAGGCGGTGCGCATGGGTGAACTGGAAGTGGTGTTGCCGGACTGGCGCCTGCCGCAGGGCATCTTCCACGCCGTGTTCGCGTCGCGCCGCGGCATGCTGCCGGCGGTGCGCGTGTTCATCGATTTCCTCGCCGAACGCGCGCCGGCCCTGGTCGAGTCCGCTCGCCTGCAGTGCTCGGAGATCCACGGCCGCGCCTGCACCGACGCAATGGAAGCCGCGGCGCGCGGTGCAGAACCGGTGTCCGCGCCGGCCTGAGTCGCGTGCGACAATCCCGCCGCGCCGCACGGCCGGCGTCGCGCATCCGGAGAGATGGCCGAGCGGTTTAAGGCAGCGGTCTTGAAAACCGCCGAAGGGTCAAACCTTCCGTGGGTTCGAATCCCACTCTCTCCGCCAACCTTGCGGCGAACACGCGGGTTTTCGGCATTCCTGCGAGGGCCGCGGCTGAGCCTGTCACTGCGTGCCGCGGGCATGCAGATCACCCGGTGATTCAAAGCGCGCGACACCGCTTTAAACCCGTGGGCTGGCCGGCGCATCCGAAAGGTATGCTCACCGCCGTGCTCGACGCGCCCCCGACAACCGTCGTTTCCCCGTTCGACGAGGATCGGGCGCTCGTGGCGTCCGCGGCGGCGGGCAGCACCCCTGCGTTCGAGTCGCTCTATCGCCGGCACGCGGGCCGCGTGCACGGCGTCATCTGCCGCCTCGTGGGCGGGCAGGGCGCGCGCGCCGAGGACCTGACGCAGGAGACATTCGTCCGCGCCTGGCAGTCTTTGCGCTCGTTTCGGCATGACGCTTCGTTCGGGACCTGGTTGCATCGGCTCGCCGTCAACACAACGCTGATGGAGCTGCGCGCCCGTCGGGTACGGCGACACGACGAGGGCGATGAAGACGGCCTCGAACACGTCGGCCTCCACGACTCGGCCGGCGGCAATACGGCTCTGCGCATGGACCTGGAACGCGCGGTGGCGAGCCTGCCGCCGCGCGCGCGTGCCGTGCTCGTGCTCTACGACATCGAAGGCTGGCGCCACGAAGAGATCGCCGAGGAGCTCGGCATGGCGGTCGGCAGCTCGAAAGCCCAATTGCATCGCGCGCGCGGCCTGCTGCGCACGCGGCTCGGAGAACCCGGATGAACGACGAACACATTCCGCTGGACGAGGACCGCGCGTTGCCCGATACCTTGCGCTGGCAGCTGCGTGCGCAACGCGAGAACATCGCGCCGCCGGCGCATCTGTGGGATGGAATCGAGGCACGGCTCGGCGCACAACCTGTGAGTCGGCACTCGACGTTGCCGCGTTACGCAATCGCCGCGTCAGTCTTGCTCGCTGCCGTCGCCGGCGGACTCCTGTTGCAGGCGCGCTCGCCGGTGGCGTCGTCCGCGCTCGCGCGTCGCGAAGCCCAATCGCTCACGCGCGAGTACGACCGCGCGATCGGATCGATGCCGGAGGCTCGCGCGCCTGCCGAGCTCGCGCCCGCCCTCGTCGAACTCGACAGAAGCGCCGGCCAGATCCGCCGCGCACTGCAGAACGACCCCGACTCACGCCTGCTGCTGGACCAGCTGCGGCGCACTTATTCGCTCCGGCTCGCGCTATCGCAGCGCGCGATCGTGGGCTGATTGGAGAGCTCCATGAAGAGGCAAATTGAAATCACCCGTCTTGTTGCGTCGCTGTTCCTCGCGGTGGCGTCGAACGCCTCGCTCGCGGCCACGCCGATCAACGAGACACGTCCGCTCGCGCCACGCGGGCGCGTCGAAATCGTGAACCCCAAGGGTCGCATCGAGGTGCGCGCATGGGATCGCGCGGAGGTACATGTCGAAGGAAGCCTCGGTGCGGGCGTCGAGAAGTTCGAGATCGAAGGGGATGGCGCGGGCTTGCGCATCCGGGTGCGTTATCCGCAGAACGACGGCATCGCGCGCCTCCTCGGCCACGCCGCGCGCGCCGAGCCGACCACGCTCCGCATTACGGTGCCGGCGCGTGCGAACCTGGACATCTCGGCCGTTTCAGCCGACGTGCTGGCCTGGGGCGTATCGCCTTCGTCGCTCAGCATCGACAACGTCAGCGGCAGGACCACGGTTGCGGCGGCGGCCGATGACGTCGAGGTCAACAGCGTGAGCGGCGATGTCGACCTCACGATCAATCGCGGCAACGTCGACGTCGAGAGCGTCAGCGGTTCGATCCGGCTGGGCGGGCGGCTCGGGCGCGAAGTCAGCGCGCAGTCGGTGTCCGGGCGCATCGACGTGCGGGTACTCGACACGCCGATCGAACGCTTCGAAGGGAGCAGCGTCAGCGGCGATGTCGACGTGCGCACCGCGCTTGCCGCGCATGCGCGCATGAAGCTGGAGACGGTGAGCGGCAACGTGCGCCTGGATCTGCCGCGCAACGTGTCGGCCGAGGTTCGCGGCGAGAGCTTCAGTGGCACGCTTCGTGCGCCGGGCGCCACGATCGATCGGCCCGAGCATGGTCCGGGCTCGAGCTTCCGCCAGCGATATGGCAGCGGGGACGCCAACGTGTCGGTCGAGACCTTCTCGGGCGACGCCGACGTGGCCGTGGACTGACGCGCGCCGCGGTTGCACGGGCGGTAGGCCGCCAGTAGCCTTTCACCGGGGAAAATCAACTCACCGGGGGAAAGGATGTCCATCCGCGTATTCATCATCGACGACCATGCAATCGTGCGCACCGGCATGCGCATGATCCTTTCGTCGCAGACCGATATCGAAGTCGTCGGCGAGGCCGACAGTGGCGAGCAGGCGCTCGCGCAACTGCGGTCGCTCGCGCCCGACGTGGTGCTGTGCGACCTGCACCTGCCGGGGCTGAGCGGCCTCGAAGTCACCGAACGCATCGTGCGCGGCGACTACGGTGCGCGCGTCATCATTGTTTCCGTGCTCGAAGACGGCCCGCTGCCCAAGCGGCTGATCGAAGCCGGTGCGTCGGGCTACGTCGGCAAGGCCGGCGACGCGACCGAGTTGCTTCGTGCGATCCGCGACGTGTCGCGCGGCAAGAAGTACCTCGCGCCATCGGTTGCTCAGAACCTCGCACTTGCGGGGATTGGCGGCGGTTCGTCGCCGTTCGACGAATGCTCGCCTCGCGAGATCGAGATCGCGCTCATGCTGGTGCAGGGGATGACGCAGCAGGAGATCGCGCGCCGGCTCAGCCTTAGCCCGAAGACCGTCAATACGCACAAGAGCCGCATGTTCGAGAAACTGGGTCTCGCGATCAGCGACACGGTCGGGCTGGCGCGGCTGGTCGGCAAGTACGGGCTGGCGGATCCGGCGACCGTCGTCGAGTAGAGGGCTGGGACCACGGATCAGCGTGCGCACTCGCCGTTTCGAGAGCGAACTGCGCAGGTGCCATGCGCGTCGGCGACCAGGCGGACGGGAATCGATCGTGCTCTTCGCATTTGACAGCGCGGCGCGCCCGGCGGGTTTCGTTTCATGCCCGCGTTCCTGGGCAAACCGCGGACAGAAAGAAAAAGGGCCGCATCTGCGGCCCTTTTTCACGGAATAGCCCGACGAACTGCTAGACGGCAGAATCCGGCTCGTCGTGGCGGCGGGGCGCTTCGTCCGGGTCGGACGTCGAAGTCGAAGCCGGCAACGTGTTGACCACATCCTCGCTCGGCGACCGCTCCGACACCGCTTCGACGTTGCCGTCAAAGGGCGTCGAGCCATTTACCGTTTCATCTGCGCCGACGCCGTTGTCGCCCCAATCGGAACCCGGGTCCGGGCGCGTCGTGGCGCGGGTGGCCCGCGGCTGCTCCTGGAGTTCCATCTGCGTTGGCGGCAGTGTCGGCACCGGCGCAGGCCGGGCGACGACCGCATCAGCAATGGCGACAGAGGAGGGCACGCCCGCCGCCGGAGGGACCGGCGGCGCGGGCGCCTGTTCCACAACGGTCACAGGAGCGGCGGCCTCCGCCGTTCCGGTGGATGCGTCCGAAGTCGGCCGGTGCGCCGTGGGTGCGGGCGCATGTGCCACTGCAGGAGCGGCTGGTGCAGCGGGAGGGATAGCAACTCCCGTTGCAGCTTCGAGGCGACCCGCCGCATTGGGCTGCGGTTGCATCGACTCGATCTCGCTCACGCTGCGCACGGCGACTGCGGCGGGTTCGTTCGAGGCTTGCTGCACGGGCTTCGAAACGACGGCGGGTGATTCCTGCTCGACAGCTGTCGTCTCCGCGACCGCCTCGTACGTGTCAGCACCGTCGCTGGCGGACACAGTTCCTTCGCCGAGTGCCGGCCGCATCTCGCGGACATTGCTGCGCTTCGGGGCAGCCGGCGTCGCCGACGGCTCTCCACGCGCGGGGATGTCGTCGAACTCGAATTCGGGCTGGGCGCGCCCGTCCGATGCCCCGGCTTCCGCCGGCACTCCCATTTCTTCGTCCTCGCCGTCCGCGTCGTCCTGCAGGTCGGCGGCGTCCATTGCCTCCATGCCTTCGGCACCTTCGGTGCCATTGCGACGACGGCGGCGGCCACCACGACGGCCGCGACGACGGCGTGCCGCGTTCTCGGCCTTGGCGGCATCTGCACCTTCCAGCTGTTCGATCGCGACGCCGGCAGCGTCCGTCATGACCTCGACGTCGCCGACAGGTGCCTCGTTGGCCAGCACCTCGGCGCCGATCAGCTCGGCGGACCGAAACGCGTCAGCGGAGATGCCCGACGCATCGGGGGCCTCGGCGGCCGGACGCGACATCCGCTCGATCTTCTCGCGCGGGGCCGGTGGCTGCTGGGATGCAGCTTCGCGAGGCTGGCGCGGCTCGCGTGCGGGGTTCTGACGCTGCGCCTGCTGCGGCTTCGCG
>NZ_VTRV01000137.1 GCF_008274655.1 Cognatilysobacter lacus
CGCGGTGCTGCGGTACGAGAAGCGCACGCACGCGCATCCCGGCGAGTTCGCCGGGCGTGACATCGACGTTGACCAGGAAACGACCAATGACGCCGTCGCCGCCGTCGACATGCTGCGTGCGCAGGCCGGCATCGACCCGGCGCGCGTCTTCGTGCTGGGCCACAGCCAGGGCGCAATGCTCGCGCCGCGCATCGCCACGCGATCGGGGCACGTCGCGGGCGTCGTGATGCTCGCCTCGCCCGCGCGTCGCCTCCTGGACCTGCTGCCCGAGCAGAGCCGTTATCTCGCCGGGCTCGACGGCGCGATCAGCGAGCAGGAAAAGAGCGCGCTCGCGAACCTCGACACGATGATCGCGGGAATCCGCGCGGGCCGACCGCTGGCGGCATCCGAAGCACCGCTCGGTTTGCCGGCGGCGTACTGGCGATCGATCGATTCGATCGATCCCGTGGCCGACGCGCGCGCACTCAAGCTGCCGCTTCTGCTGCTGCAGGGCGGCCGGGATTTCCAGGTGACGGGCGCCGACTGGACGCTGTGGCAGGCCGCGCTCGGCCACGATCCGCGCGCGACGCTGCGCTTCTATCCCGACGTCAACCACCTGGGCATCGCCGGCACCGGCGCGCCCACGTTGCAGGACTACCAGACCGCCGGCCATGTCGACGCGCGGATCATCGGCGACATCGCTGCGTGGATCGGCGAACGCAAGTGACGGGGCGTCCGAAGATGCCGCGTGATTCCGTCGCCAAGCCGCGCGCAGACCGTTAACCTGCGACGCATGCGCGGCCGACCGACTGTCCTGCTGAACACGCCCGAGATCGAACTCTGGCCGGCGCATCTGTTGCACGCGCGCTCGAACGCCGATGCCCGCCTGCTGTCGCGGGCGCGACACGTGCTGCGTCGCAAGTGCGACGGTCGTTTCCTCGCGGCGTCCACCGCCGACGGCGTGCAGCCGATGCTGCCCCGCTGGCATCGCGAACCCGGCATCCAGGATGCGTTGCGGAAGTTGTCGCATCCGGGAGGCGCGCACGTCGACGATCGCGACCTGCCGCTTGCGCGGATCGCGCAGCGTCTCCATGCGCTTGGGCTCGACGCCGATGCCTACGCCAGTCGCACGGGCCTGGCACTCGTCGCCGAGCCGGGCGCCCTCGCCTTCGCGGGCTTCGATCGCTATCGCCGGCCGCTGTGGCTGCGCGAGACTGCAGCACGGGACTGGCGCTGCATGCAGGACGCCGCGCGACGCGACGACATCATGCTGGAGGCGATCTCCGGATATCGCAGCCATGCCTACCAGCTCGGCATCTTCGAACGGAAGCGGGCGCGCGGACAGAGCGTGGCCGAGATCCTGACGGTGAACGCCGCGCCCGGCTACAGCGAGCACCATTCCGGGCGCGCGCTCGACATCGCCAGCCCGGGTGAGCCGCCGGCCGAGGAATCGTTCGAAGCCTCCCCCGCCTTCGCGTGGCTCCGCGACAACGCCGGCGCGTACGGCTTCGAAATGAGTTATCCGCGCGGCAACCCGCACGGGATCGTCTACGAGCCGTGGCACTGGTGCCATCGCGGCTGACGACGGGCCGGATCGAGGGTCGACAACAGGGTTCGCTGCTGCAGACGCGACGCGACTGCACCCGCCGCGCGATCAGCCCTGGGAACGCTTGACCGGCACGCGCGGCGCGGGTGCCGCGAAATCGGCAATTCGCCACAGATATAGACTGGCGTAGGTGCGAAAGGGCCCCCACACCTCGCCGCGTTCCGCGAGCGTCTTTGGCGTGGGCATCGACTCGAGGTCGTCGACGAGCTGTGCACCCTTGCGAATGCCGAGGTCATCGACCGGCAGCACATCTGGCCGGCCGAGGCGGAACATCAGCATCATCTCGACCGTCCACCGCCCGATGCCGCGGATCGGCACGAGCGCCGCGACGATCGCTGCTTCGTCCATCACCGACATCTGTCTCAGTGTCGGGATCTCGCCGAGCGACTCGCGCTGCGCCAGGTCGCGCAGTGCCAGCAGCTTGTTGCCGGATACACCGCATGCGCGCAGCGTGGGGTCGTCGCACCGGGCCAGCGTGTCGGCATGCAGGCGCGCGCTTCCGATCGCGGCTTCAACGCGCGCGACGATCGTCGCCGCGGCTTTTCCGGACAGCTGCTGATAGAGGATCGCGCGCGCCAGTGCATCGACAGGATCGAACGGCCGCCGCCATCGCGGCTCCGCGGCGATGGGTCCGATCCGGCGAATCCAGGCTGCGAGCGCGGGGTCGTGCCGACGCAGGTGGCGCGCCGCGGCGTCAACGTCGAACCCGCGCGACCAACGAGGCATCGTCAGCCGCGCGCCCGGTCGACGGCGACGAGCAGCCAACCCGTGATCAGTAGCAATCCGCCGGCGGGTGCGAGACGCGCAGCCATGCCGAAGGCGTGCGCCGCGACAAGGCTTCCGGAGAACAGGAGGATCCCGAGGACGAGTGCCACGCGCGCAAACATGCCGAGACGTCGCCCGTGCGGCACGTATCCGACCAGCAACGCTCCGTGCACCAGCGCCATCGCGGCGGCCGTGTAGAGCCAGCGCTGCGCGTCACCCGTGGCCACGTGCGCGGCGTAAGCCGCGAGCCCGACGCCCGATGCGCCCGAAAGCGCCCCGAGGGCGCCCGGCCAGCGCGCGCTGTCGCGGTCGGACGTGGCGCCGTGAAACTTCATTCGGGCGCGCGGCTTGAAACCGGGCCGCACAACGAAAAACGCGCCGCAAGCGGCGCGCCTTCGAAGTCGGTCGGGATTACTTGACCGCCCACTGGACCGTGAACTGGCCCTGGTCGGAGAAGCCCGCGTCGATGCCACCCGTCCAGATCTCGTACGGGCGGTCGACCGTGGCGTAACCATGCGTGAGCGACCAGGCGCGGATCGCGTCGCGCAGGTGCTGCAGGTTGCCCATGTCGCCCTTGAACGTGGTGCCGGCGACCTTTGACGCGTTGTTGTAGGCGACCTTCACCGGCGTGCCGCTGGTGTTGATGCCCTGGATGTTCTCGGATACGCCGCCCTTCTTCACCGGCACCGCGACGTCGAACGAATAGTTCGCCGCGCCCTGCTCGTTGGTGAGGATGCGCACCGGGCCCGCCTGCTCGAGGCCGTTCGACGCGATCACCTTGCGGATCCACTCGAGGTTCGAGTTCATCTGCGCCTTGATCTTGTCGCGGTCGATCGGCACCACGGCGCCGACGGTCAGCAGCGTCTCGGCCGGGCGCTGGCCCAGGGACGGCAGCGGGGCCTCGTATTCCTTCGGAAGCTGGCTGTAGTCGATGTTCGGCACGCCGGAAAGGGCGTTTGCAAGTCGGCCGAGGCCGAGCTTGATGTCCTCGCCCACGCTGTTGCTCACGTACAGGCCGGCGTAGCGCGCGATCGGGTTGAAGCCGTAGTCGACATCGTAGGTCTGCGTGACCTGCGTGTTGCGGCCGCGGTTACCGACCGCCTGCAGGGTGAACTCGCTGCGCTTGTTGCTGCCCGGCGTACCGGTTTCGATCGCGTAGAGCACGCGCTTGTTGGGCTCGCTCTCGGTGATCGTCCAGCTGCCATTGCCCACGCCGCGGACGCTGGACTGGTAAGCGATCTTCGCGCCGACGCCCTCGTCCTTGCCGGAAAGCTCGACCTTGGCGGCCGGGTCGTGGAGCAGGACCGGGTTCCAGTCAGTGAAACGACGGACGTTGTTGAGCATGTCGTAGGCGATCGCCACACGGCGGTTCGTCTGCACCGACTCGGAGAGGTGGCGGCTGCTGGGCAGGAACACGCCCACGATGACGAAAAGCGCGAACACGATCGCGATGGAAATCAGGATCTCGATCAAACGGGTCATTCAGAGGGTCTCCGGGGCCTGGCCCGCGCCGCCGTCGATGACCGGGCGCAGACCGACAATCCTAGCAAGACAGCGGCGCTGGCGTGAACGCCGGGGAGGTATTTATGCGAACGCGTCAGCAACGGCCGTGTTTCACGGGCGCAATCGCCCCCCGACGCCGTCGAAAGCCGCACCCCGTGCGCGCCCCCGGAAGACCCTTCTGGCGCCGATGCGGCTACCGGGCGCGGCGGCACTCCGTCAGACCAGCTGGAGTTCGAAGGCCTTCAGGACCGCGCGAGTGCGGTCGCGTACGCCCAGCTTCGACAGGATGTTGGAGACGTGGTTCTTGATCGTGCCTTCGGCCACCCCGAGCGAATTGGCGATTTCCTTGTTCGAGAACCCGCCCGCCATCAGCCGCAGGATTTCGGTTTCGCGCTCCGTCAGCGGGTCCGGGCGATCGAGGCTGACGAAGTCGTTGCGCATGTGCTCCAGCCCCGACAGCAGGCGCTGGGTCACGGCGGGTTGCACGAGCGAGCCGCCGCCGGCCACGGCCTGGATCGCGCCGACCAGTTGGTCGAGGGAGACGTCCTTCAACAGGTAGCCCTTGGCGCCGGCCTTGATGCCGGCCAGCACCAGCTGGTCGTCGTCGAAGGTGGTGAGGATGATCGTGGGCGGCAGCTGCCCCAGCCGCGCCAGCGTCTGAACGGCCTCCAGGCCGGACATGACGGGCATGCGCATGTCCATAAGTACGACGTCGGGCTTGATCTGCGGGATGGTCTCGATCGCCTCGCGGCCATCGGCGGCCTCGGCGACGACTTCGATCCCCGGGGCCAGCCCGAGCAGCGAACGCACGCCCTGGCGGACGAGGTTCTGGTCGTCGACGAGCATGACCCGGATGGGACGGTCGGTCGGCGCTGTCATGCGGGAACTCCTTCTCGTACGGCCGTGGCGGCCGCGATTGGCAGGACGAGCCGGAGCTGGAAGCCGTCACCGGGTCGCGTTTCGATATCGAGGCTGCCGCCGTACTGCGCGAGGCGCTCGCGCATGCCGCGCAGCCCGTTGCCGGCGACCAGCAGGTCGGCGCCGCGGCCGTCGTCCCGCGCCGTCATCACGATCGTCGCGTTCTCGCGGCGCGCGGTGAGCCACAGGTCGTTCGCGCCGGAATGGCGCACGGCGTTGGTGATGATCTCCTGCGTGCAGCGAAGCAGGACGTGGGCGCGCTCGGGATCGTCGAGCGTGAGAGGCGACTCGATGTCCATGTGGATGTCGAGCGATGGCACGTTTTCGGCCAGCGGTCGAAGCGCGACCGAGAGGTCCATCGCGCCACCGTCGCGCAACTGGCTCACGGCCTCGCGCACGTCCGTGAGCAGCAGCCGCGCGAGCGTATGCGCCTGCAGGACATGCTCTTTGGCGCGGCCTTCGGACAGGTGGCCGGCCACCTCGAGGTTCAGGCTCAGCGCGGTCAGGTGGTGGCCGAGCAGGTCGTGCAGCTCGCGCGAGATGCGGGTGCGTTCGTTGACGCGCGCGCTTTCCGCGAGCAGCAGCCGCGTCGCGCGCAGTTCGGCGTTGAGCCGGCGCTGCTCCTCGCGCGCGTCGGCCTGCTGGCGGGCGATCAGGCTGGTGGCGAACACGAACACCGAGAAGCCCGTGTACAGCAGCGACTGCATCAGCGCTTCGAACAAGGGGAAGTGGAAGCCGTAGACGAATACCGGCATCACCGCGAACTGGCTCACCACCAGCCACGCGATGCCGGCGCGTAGCGGGAGCAGCCAGGGCAGCAGGCAGGCCGCCGTCATCAGCAGCACGCTGCCCAGGCCACTGCGGTTGTAGTAGCTCACGCCGATGGCGCTGGCGGTCAGGAGAAGCAGGCCGACGACATCGACCGCGCGCGTCTTGCGCCGGCCCAGACCACGCGTCAGCCAGAAGTAGCTGACGCCGAAGAGCAGGTACACGCCCCAGCCGAGCATCGACATCGAACGGGGGCCGAGCGCCTCGTCCCCCGCGAGGTCGTCGGCCGGGACGTCCGGGCCGAACGACATGTAGAGCAGCGGAAGCCCGACCATCGCCCAGGTCGCGAGACCTGAGTAGCGAAGCAGACGGGTATGGTTCAGTTGGACGGGCATGACAGCATCGTACGCCCGGTTTCCAATGTGACCTCCGGCCGAAAGTCATGCCAAGCGGCGCTGGCCCCGCCGGTGGGCCGTGCGATAATCCGCCGCCGCGCCGAACTGGCCGGCTGCACTCCACGGAGCCGGAAGAATGTCGATCGTCGTCCGCGACGTGCACGAGCACGAGCTGGATTCCGTCCTAGCCCTCAACAACGCCGCCGGCCCCGCGATCCTTCCGCTGGATGCCAAGCGCCTTCAATACTTCTACGAGTGTGCCGAGTACTTCCGTGTCGCCGAGCGCGACGGGATGCTCACGGGTTTCCTCGTCGGCATGGGTGACGCCGCCGACCACGACAGCTCGAATTTCCGCTGGTTTCGCGAGCGGCATTCGGAGTTCTTCTATATCGACCGCATCGTCGTCGCCAGCCGGCGACGTGGCGGTGGCGTGGGCCGCGCGTTCTACGCCGATGCGCAGAGCTACGCCGAACTGCGCTACCCGCAGATGGCCTGCGAAGTGCTGCTGCAGGGCAGCATCGACCCGGTTCTTCTCTTCCACGGCACCTTTGGTTTCCACGAAGTCGGCCAACAGGTGATGGAAGAAACCGGGCTGCGCGCGTCGATGCTGATGAAACCGCTGTGCAGCTATCCGTGGATCAGCCAAACCTACGGCCGCGACCTCCCGGACGCTCCGTGGATACACACGCCCCGCACGCTGCGTCTCGACAGCGCGCGAAAGGCCGGAGGCCGCGCATGAGCGCCGCGATGGACTACGAGCCCGCGGGCGAACTGAAGATCGGCCAGGTCGGCATCGCCAACCTGCGCGTACGCACGCTGGACGTCGCCAAACTGGCCGACGAAATGCGCGACCGCGTCAAGCGCGCGCCGAACCTGTTCGCGCGTGCGGCGGTGGTGGTGGATTTCGGCGGGCTGACGCGCACGCCGGACGTCGAATCCGCGCGTGCGCTGGTCGATGCGCTGCGCGACGCCGGCGTCCTGCCCGTCGCGCTCGCCTACGGCACCACGGAAATCGAGCAACTTTCGCAGCAACTCGGGCTCCCACTGCTGTCGAAGTTCCGCGCCCAGTACGAACGCGCGGATGCCGGCGCGGTGGAGTCGCCCGCGGCCCGCCGCGAAGCCGCCCCGGAACCTGCACGCGCG
>NZ_VTRV01000138.1 GCF_008274655.1 Cognatilysobacter lacus
TGTATTTCGCCGCCGCGGCATCGGCCGGCGCGGACGGCGCGTGTTCGTGGGAAGCGGCCGGCAGCGCACCCAGCGCGAGCAGCAGGCAGGACAGGGGCAGCAGTCGGAGACGGGCCATGGGTGGGTGCTCGGGCAGGGTCGGAACGAGGCTAGGCGCGTGCCGCCGCCGGCGACATGACCCAGGTCAACCGCAACGCAGCGTGCGCAGGCCGCGACGCCGCGCATCGCGGCGACGCCTAGCATGCGGTTTCCCCCCCCGGCCGGAACCCGCCATGCTCGATCTCTACTACTGGGCCACGCCCAACGGCTACAAGGTTCGCCTGTTCCTCGAGGAGGCGGGGCTGCCGCACCGTATCGTCCCCGTCGACATCCGCGCCGGCGAGCAGTTCCGCCCCGAGTTCCTTGCCATCGCACCGAACAACCGCATCCCCGCGATCGTCGACCATGCACCCGCCGATGGCGGCGCGCCGCTGTCGTTGTTCGAATCCGGCGCGATCCTGCTGTACCTCGCAGAGAAGACCGGCCGGTTCATTCCGCAGTCCCTGCGCGGCCGCGCCGAGGTACTGCAGTGGCTGTTCTGGCAGATGGGCGGCCTGGGCCCCATGGCCGGGCAGAACGGCCACTTCAACGTGTACGCGCCGGAGAAAGTGCCCTACGCGATCGACCGCTACACGCGCGAGACCGCGCGCCTCTACGGCGTGCTCGACCGGCGCCTGGCCGACCGCGAGTTCGTCGCGGGCGACGACTACACGATCGCCGACATGGCGATCTATCCGTGGATCGTTCCGCACGAAGCGCACAAGCAGGACCTCGCCGCGACCCCGAACCTCGAGCGCTGGTTCGCACGCGTCGGCGAACGCGCCGCCACCCGCATCGTGTACGCCGATGCCTCCGCGTCGTACGCGAAGCCGATGACCGACGCGGAGCGCAAGGTGCTGTTCGGCGCGCCAGCGAGCTAGGCGAAGTCGCGACGCGTGCGCGGGACGCAGCCACTGTGCTTGGCGGACGCAAGGAACCCATGGAAACAGTTCCCCTGTGCGCTGGCTTCCCCTCAACGCGAGAGCCCACCTGACCGTGGGACCCGAAGGGCGGCCGACTGGATGTCGGCCGTCGCCCGCGCGGCAGGAAGCCGATCGCCCCGGTGCAGCCGGTCGCCGGCTGCAGACCTCATCGGGGAAGGCATTTCTTTTGGTTAACTTTTCTTTGTGCCGGCAAAGAAGAATGACTCGGGCGCGCCAGCGCGCGAAACGCTTCTGCACCCCGAACCGATTGCACCACGCAATACGAAACACCATTGCGTCTATGCGCCGAAGACCCGCTCAACCCGCTACAGCGACCACCCGCTCTCGAACACCCGCCGACCCCCGACAACCGGATCCTCGAAGGCCAACCGCGCTGCCAGCAACTTCAACGGCCCGTCCGAAGACGCGTCACCGTACAGCCGATCATTGAAGATCGGCGCGCCAAGCGCCGCCATGTGCACGCGCAACTGATGCTTGCGCCCGCTCACCGGCTCCAGCGCGTACCGCCACGCACCGTCTTCGCGCGCGACGACATCGATGCGGCTGCAGCTGTTGGCCGCACCCTCGACCTCGCGCATGACGTGGAACGGCGTCCCCCGTTCAATGCGGCTTTCGCGCACGAGCGGAAACGCGAGCGCCGGCAACGGCGGCGCGATCGCCTCGTAACGCTTGTGGATGCGCCGCTGGCGGAACAGCGCGAGATACGCGTCGCGCGTCTGCGCGCGAAGCGAAAAAATCACCAGCCCCGCCGTATCGCGGTCGATGCGATGCAACGGCACGATGTCGCCGTTGCCGAGTCGCCTGATCATTCGCGCGAGCAGCGTGTCGCTCGCAAACCGGCCCGCGGGCATCACCGCAAGACCGTGCGGCTTGTCGACCACCGCGATCTCGTCGTCGACGTGCAGCAGCGTCTCGACGGCTGGGCATACCGCCTCGTCGGTCACTTCCCGGTAGTAGTACACATTACCGCCCACAGTGAGCGGCGCATCGGCGGCCAACGTGCGGCTGCCTGCGTCCAGCACGCGCGAGCGCGCAAAACGCGAACGCCATGTGTCGCGATCGATCGCGGGAAAGCGCGTGCACAGCGCGTCGAGCAGCGTGTCGCCGTCGCCCGGCCGCAGCTGCACGCGGCTCGCACCGACGCCGTCGATGGGCGGCGGCGCGGTCGGCTTCATTCAGCGCTGCGGCGGAGCCGCGAGCTCGCGTGCGTCGAGCGTGCCATCGTGATTGCGATCCTGCTTGGCGAACATCACCGCCAGCGCGGCGCGATGTTCGGCGAGCGAGATCGGCTTGCCACGTCCACCCGGCAGTTCGGCCGGCGACACGATGCCGTCGTGGTCGACGTCCATGCGCTCGAAGGCATAGCCCATCCACGCCTGGAATTCGGACAGCGAGACGCGGCGGTCACCGTTGCTGTCCATTCGCGCGAGGTAGTCACCGCTCGACCGCACCGGCCCGCCGGCGCGCGCCCCGAACGACGAGGCCGCGCAGATGAGCGCGGCCCCCAGGTAAACCGCGCCGGTGCGCATCTCAGTGCGCCGACGCGAGCGCATAGCCTTTCAGCCGCGCCGAGAACTGCTGCAACGACGCGATGCCGCTGGCCTCCGCTTCCTGGCACCACGCGTGCAGCCGCGCGAGCGTGGCCTTGGCGTCGTGCGAGCGGTCATCGAGCACCTGCGCGAGGCGGGCGCGATAGTCGGCGACGGTGGCGAGCTTCGGACGTTCGGCGAGGAAGTCCTGCAGGCGCGCCTTCTTGTCGTCGTCGAGCCAGCGGCCACCATCGGCCAGTCCCTTGCGCAGCTTGCGCGGCAGCAGGTCGCGTGCACGCGCGCCTACGGCTGCAGCTTCCTCGCGCAGGGCCGGCAGGGTGACGCCGCGGTAGTAATCGGTCATCGCCTGGAAACGGATCGCCAGCAGCGCCTTCAGCGTTTCGCCGTCGGGCATCGCGATGTTCGGGCGGACGTCCAGCGACGGCGCGACGCGCAGCACCTTTGCCAGGCCAACGGCTTGAAACAGCTTGATCGAGGCCCAGCCGATGTCGAACTCCCACTTGCGCAGTGCGAACTTCGCGCTCGAGGGAAACGCGTGGTGGTTGTTGTGCAGCTCTTCGCCGCCGATCCAGAACGCCCACGGCACCAGGTTCGTCGCGGTGTCGGTCGTCTCGAAGTTGCGGTAGCCCCACCAGTGGCCGAGGCCGTTCACGACGCCGGCCGCCCAGAACGGGATCCACGCCATCTGGATCGCCCACACGGCGATGCCCTTGAAGCCGAACAGCGCGAACGACAGGAACAGCAGGATGGTCGGGCCCCACGTCGCGAACGGCGTGTACAGGTGGCGCTCGATCCAGTCGTCGGGGCAGCCCTTGCCGTACTTCTCGATGTCGTCGCGCTGCAGGCGCGCGTCGCGATAGAGCTCGACGCCGCGCCAGAACACGACCTTGATGCCCTTGATCTGCGGGCTGTGCGGGTCGTCCTCGGTCTCGCACTTGGCGTGGTGCTTGCGGTGGATCGCCGCCCACTCCTTGGTGATCATCGAGGTGGTGAGCCAGCACCAGAAGCGGAAGA
This sequence comes from Cognatilysobacter lacus, assembly GCF_008274655.1. Taxonomy (GTDB): domain Bacteria; phylum Pseudomonadota; class Gammaproteobacteria; order Xanthomonadales; family Xanthomonadaceae; genus Cognatilysobacter; species Cognatilysobacter lacus. The sequence continues at coordinate 3,587 of NZ_VTRV01000138.1, forward strand.
AGTGCGCGAGCACCGGATGGAAGTCCACGGCGCGATGCGCCTGCGAACGGTGCAGGTAAAGAGTGACGGTGAAGATGGTGATCTGCGTGGCGACCAGCAAATAGAGCAGCATCGATCCCCAGCCGAACTGCAGCAGACCGCCGGCCAGGAAATCCAGAAACGAAGCAGACATCGAACACTCCAGGGGGAAGCGGCCGCAAGGCCGGGTCGCGCCAGCGACCGATCCATGATGCCACCGGCATATGCACCTGAGCCCACTGGAAACTGAGCAGGGGCCCTGCGGTTCACGCATGCGACGCGTTGCGGCGGTGGCCGGTCGCGGCTTGCGTGATGCGGCTGGCGTCGCCACTTTGCAAGGCGATGCCCGCTGGACGCCGCGATGCCCGAGCTGCCCGAAGTCGAAACCACCCGTCGCGGGCTCGCGCCGCATGTCGAAGGCCGCCGGGTGGTGGGCGTCACCCTGCGTCGGCCCGACCTGCGCTGGCCGATTCCGCCCGATGTCCAGACCCTGTTGCCCGGCCAGCGCGTCGATGCGGTGCGGCGGCGCGCGAAGTACCTGTTGCTCGACACCCTCGCGGGCAGCGTCGTGCTGCACCTGGGCATGTCGGGTTCGCTGCGCGTGTTGCCGGGCGACACCCCGGTGCGCGCGCACGACCACGTCGACCTGAGCCTCGATTCGGGCCGCGTGCTTCGCTTCAATGACCCGCGGCGCTTCGGCTGCGTGCTGTGGCAGCCGCCCGGCACGACCCACGAGCTGCTGGGCGGGCTCGGCCCCGAGCCGCTGTCGGACGTCTTCGAGGGCGACTACCTGTTCCTGCGATCCCGCGGCCGCACCGCCCCGGTGAAGACCTTCCTGATGGACCAGGCGGTGGTGGTCGGCGTCGGCAACATCTACGCGGCCGAGGCGCTGTTCATGGCCGGCATCTCACCGCGGCGCGAGGCAGGCAAGGTGTCGCGTGCGCGTTACGTGCGCCTCGCCGACGCCGTGAAAGCGATCCTCGCCCATGCGATCGAGCGCGGCGGCACCACCCTGCGCGACTTCATCAGCCCCGACGGCGCGCCCGGCTACTTCGAGCAGGAGCTCCTGGTCTACGGCCGCGGCGGCGAACCCTGCCGCACCTGCGGTCGCACGCTGCGCCTGTCCACCATCGGGCAACGTGCAAGCGTGTGGTGTCCGGCCTGCCAACGCTGACCGCCAGTCCAACGGGACGCGCCGGCCATGCCTTCCGGCCCACGGCCGGCCCCGCACCCGGGCGTATAGTCCGCCGGAAGGACAGGACGCCCATGACCGACAGCGCCGACATCACCCAGTTGCTGGACGCGGCGCGAGATGGCAGTCGCGAGGCGCTCGATCGCGTGCTCGGCACCCTCTACGAGGAACTCCACGCGATGGCCCGCCGGCAGCTGGCCGGGCAGCAGGAGCAGACGCTCGACGCCACCGCGCTGGTCCACGAGGCCTACCTCAAGCTGATCGGCAACCACGGTGCGCAGTTCGGCGACCGCGCGCATTTCTTCGCCTATGCCTCCACCGCCATGCGCAGCGTCGTAGTCGACCACGTGCGCCAGCGGTTGGCGCAGAAGCGCGGCGGCGACATGGAGCGCGTCACCTCGATCCCCGAAGATGGCGAAGGCGCGATCCGCCTGGACGAAGAACTGCTCGCCCTCGACGGCGCGCTGGACCGGCTCGCGGCGGTCGACGCGCGGTTGGCACAGGTGGTGGAGCTGCGCTATTTCGGCGGCATGTCCGAACTCGAGATCGCCGCGCTGCAGGACCGGTCCGAACGCTCGATCCGTCGTGACTGGCAGAAGGCCCGGCTGTTCCTGCTCGCGAGCCTGGAAGGCGGCGAGCAGGCCGCCTGAGCCTGTGGTCCCGCACGGCCGCTGACCCATGGATCCCGCACGCTGGCTGCGCCTGTCGCCGCACCTGGACGAGCTGCTCGAACTCGAGCCGGCCGCTCGCGGCGCGCGCTTGGGTGAGATCGCCAGCAACGACGCGGACCTCGCCGCCGACCTGACGCGCATGCTCGCGCTCGAAAGCGGGCGTGACGACTTCCTCGCCGAGCCGATCGTCATGCCCAAGGCGCTGCTGCGCGAAGGCAGCGAGATCGGGCCCTATCGCCTCGAGCAACTGCTCGGCGAGGGCGGCATGGGGCAGGTCTGGCGGGCATCCCGCGCCGACGGTCTGTACCAGCGCCGCGTCGCGCTCAAGCTGCTGCGCCCCGGCCTCACCGACCAGAACCTGCGCCTGCGCTTCGCCCGCGAGCGGCAGATCCTCGCGCGGCTTGCACACCCGCACATCGCCGGGCTGCTGGACGCGGGCGTCAGCCCCGAAGGCGTGCCGTACCTCGCGCTCGAATACGTCGAAGGCGAGCCGATCACGCGTTACTGGAAGCGGCTCGACGTGCCGCTCGACGCGCGCCTGCGCATGTTCCGGCAGGTGTGCGCCGCAGTGAGCCATGCGCACGCGAACCTCGTCGTGCACTGCGACCTCAAGCCGTCGAACATCCTGGTCACGCGCGACGGGCAGGTGCGCCTGCTCGATTTCGGCATCGCCAAGCTGCTCGAAGCCGGCGCGCCAAGGGTCGACCACACCCGCACCGGCGCACGCGCCTTCACCCTGCACTACGCCGCGCCCGAGCAGATCCGCGGCGCACCGGTCACCACCATGACCGACGTCTACTCGCTCGGCGTGGTGCTCTACGAGTTGCTGACCAGCAACAAGCCGTACCGGCTCAAGCGCCAGACCGATGCGGAGTGGGAAGAGGCGATCCTGACCGTCGATCCGGTGCGGCCCTCGCAGATGCTCATGCGCCAGGGCGAACTCGAGGGCGAACGCTTCGAGCGCCAGCAGTTGCGACGTCGCGCACGCCGCCTCGTCGGCGACCTCGACAACATCGTGATGCGCACGCTGTGCAAGAAGCCGGAGGAGCGTTATCCATCGGTCGAGGCGCTCAGCGAGGATCTCGCGCGCCATCTCGACGGCCGGCCCGTGCAGGCGCGTTCCCAGGGCATGTTCTACGTCGCGCGCAAGTTCCTGCGTCGCCATCGGTGGGCGATCACCGGCAGCACCGCGGCGGTGGTGTTCATCGCGATCGCGGTGGGCGTGACGTGGCGGCAGAGCCAGCAGGCGGTCGACGAGGCGCACCGCACGCAGGCGATGCGTGACTTCATCGCAAGCGTGTTCGAGAAGGCGGCGGAAACGCACGACGCCCGCGCAGTCGACCTGCGCAGCCTGCTCGACGCCGCGGTCGAGCGCGGCGATCGCGAGCTGGCGCGCGAACCGGCGGCGCAGGCCGAACTGTTCGGCCTGGTCGCGCGACTGCGCATGGGCCTTGGGGATTACGGCCAGGCCCTGACGCTGCTGGAACGCCAGAAGCAGCTGATCGAACACAACACCGACGTGCCCGAGAGCCTGCGCATCGAGGCGGGCGCGCTGCGCGGCGACGTGCTGCGCCGCACCGGTGACGCGCGC
>NZ_VTRV01000139.1 GCF_008274655.1 Cognatilysobacter lacus
AGCCTCAATGCGCGCGCCATCGCGCTGATCAACGGCGGTCGGCCCGAGGCCGCGATTCCGCTGCTGGAACACGCGCTCGTGCTGCAGCCGCGCGACCCCGAGATGCTGGGCAACCTCGGCTACGCCTACATGCTGGTGGGCGAGCATGCCCGCGCGCGGTCGCGCCTCGTGGCCGCGCTCGACCTGTCGCCGACGCGCTCGGCCACGTGGCTCAACCTCGGCCAGACCTATGCCGAGCTTGGCCGCCAGGACGCCGCGCTCGACGCGGTGCTGACGGGCTACCGGTATTCCACGCGCAAGGCATCGGTGCGCTCGGCGCTGCAGCGCGCCGCGACGCAACCGCAGTTCAGCCCCGCCTGGCGCGACCCCGCCGGCGCGGCGCTCAGCCGTATCGAGGCGGGCGCCTGACGGGTCGGGTCGATGTAGAAAAAGGTCGGATCCAATTTTTCAAGAAACGAACCTGACCACTGTTTCGATTCAGATCTAGTCACCAGCGGACACCGCCGATTGAAATGCGGGATCAAAGACACGTACGAGACCAAAGATCACCAAGTGCAGCGCCTTGATCATCTCGCACAGGTCCGTCAGCGCTGATTGGGGCAGCGATTTCTGATCGTGGACCAGAACCGAACGAACCTTGTACAAAACATCGCCAGCCGAGAGCTTTTCGAGTTCGGCTTGACCGACTGACCGCAGCACAGCCTTGCCATAGCGCTCCAAGTCGTTTAAGGCGCCAGATACCTCAGCCTGGCAGCAGGCGACCAAAGCTCTAACTCGTCTTTTTTCACCCGATGCCTCAATCAACTTCTCCTTCAGCGCCCACGGATCATCGCTAAGTGCTGGATCACTCGTGATCCGGCTAACCTCGCTTTTGAATCGCTCGTTAGAGAGAAGCTCAACAACCTGGTAATACCCGATAAAAGCTCCTACCGGGGTAGGCTGCGCTGCAGCAACAGCTACCAAATTTGAGATCAGCTCAATCCATGGACCTATCGAAGCCGCCGGCAACGCAATATTACGGACACCCTCCGCAGTAACAGCGAAAGGCGCATGGCTAAACGACACTTTCGGGGGTAATGGGTAGTAGCCATGCTCTTGAAGAGCAAGCCTGACTACGTCCGTTGTGGCGCCCTGCGACTCGACAATGCGTCGGGCAACGACCACCACAGAACAGCCGCTCGGCAGACAGTCACAGAGCTCCGACACCTCGGGCAAATCGAAGAATTCACCACTGACCACCTCGTTGGCAACGCCGACGTCAACGAGGAAATGTGCCGCGACGGTCGCGTAAAGCCGCTGAAACTTGTCATCCAGCGCTGTAGCGCAAAAGTCAGATGTCGTCCGGAATGACGATGTGGGGAAGATGTACCCGATCGTTTTTCTCTCAGCAGCCTTGATGACAACCGCACGAACAGCAGCTTCGGCATTGTCCAATGTCCGGACTACCCAGACGGTGTACCGATCGACTTCGAACGCTTCATCGCTCCGCGCGACCTTTAGGGTCCTTTGTATCCCGCCGACATCGAGAAGAACCCCCTCAGCCGTCCACGTCTGAGCACGACTGCCAGCGGCTTCGCCACGCAACAGTCCTTCAAGGATAGTCATGTTCTTAGTTCAGGCTTTCGAACTTCTCCTGCCCCGACACCCAACAAGCGCTCAGATCGGCGAAGTCGTCGGAGTCCTGGTTCAGCAGAGCCCTAAATGAGTACTGAAACACTTCGCGTTGCGCGGTACCGATCTTAGACGCCTTCCGCGCGATTTCGTCCAGCAGCAGCACCAACGTGTCTAGCGAGCTATCTGGCTCGCGAGAGAACTGCAGTTGAGGAAGTACAGCGCCGATATCAGCGATGGTGGCGAATTGGCCTTGCCTAATCAGACGTTTGCACTCGGCCCCAAATGCACTCATCGGCTGCACGCGCTCGAAGATCGCAGCGACATTTCGGCCGAAAGGCCGCTCTACCACTCGATCCGGCATCTGTGTAGCCAATCGAATCGGATCAAATACCCAGTCGCCACTTAGCGCCTCGACGCGCCGAATGAACGCATCGAACAACACAAGCAGCGCTTGCAGATCGTCATCGCCGGTCTTGAACTCATCGAGAAAATCAAGTTCGGCGAGTTTGCCTACCAGAGTCTGCTTGTCCATCGACTCGGGTTTTCCGGTCGAAAATGCATAGAACATGTCGACCACATCGGCGAACTTATATTTTCTCGAACCCCGAGCGCGCGAATTATCCACTTCGCGCACAACAGTTATGCCATTAGGCAGAGTCTGATGATCCAAGTAATCGCCATAAAGCATCTCAATCTGATGCCGGAAAGACATTGGCGTCTGCCCGGTATTCAGCGTAAGCATTCGGTAGAGAATGCCCATCTTATTTAGGCCAAGATAGACTTCTAGCCTCATCTTTCTGGCTCGGAATTCCGCCAGTGCTCCCGGGTCGGCTGAGAGCTGCGTAATGCAATCACCGATGGTAAAGGTCCGCTGCAAGCCATCGAGGATCAATAGCTCACGGTCCGCGAAGGCACGCGCGATAGCGGCCTCAATCGCAAGCTTATTGCCGTCTGCTATCGGCTGCCTTAGGAGGTTGGAGATGCGGGCGCTCGCCTCTTGCTTCAGCGCGAGGATCACAGGCGGCATTACGCAACCCTCGATCAGATCGCGCTGCAGCAACTGGTACGGCTTGCCTTTGACGGAGACACGACGTCGCTGAAACTCGTTCTCGTCAATGACATCACGACAAACATCCCAATAGGTGCCGATTTCGATATCGACAGCGACGTTAATGCCGCGGACCTTGCTGTCGTGTAACCACGATGAGAATTCCATGATTTCCTTTCCAGTAAAGGTTCATATTCGGCAAGCCGGCTGCCGTCGCGTCTCGCTAAGCTGCCTGCAGTAGCTATTCGCTTGTGCGTTAGATCCGAGGCCAAGATACGTCGGAAGTGCGGTTTACATATTCCGCCTGTACTCCCCACCCACCTCATACAGCGCATGGCTGATCTGCCCGAGGCTATGCGTCTTCACCGCCTCCATCAGCGCCTCAAACACATTACGACGCTCGCGCGCGGTCTTCTGTAGGAATTTCAGACCCTCCCCGGCCCGTGCATTCCTGTTGCCCTGATACAGCGCCACGTTGGTGATCTGCTGGCCCTTCTCTTCCGGCGTGGAGCGGATCAGTTCGATCTCGGTGGCGACATCGCTGTGGCCGTCCTTGCCGAGGAAGGTGTTGACGCCCACCAGAGGCAGCGAGCCGTCGTGCTTCTTGTGTTCGTAATAGAGCGACTCTTCCTGGATCTTGCCGCGCTGGTACATGGTGTCCATGGCGCCCAGCACGCCGCCGCGCTCGCTGATGGCTTCGAACTCCTTGTAGACGGCTTCTTCGACGATGTCGGTGAGCTTGTCGACGATGAAGCTGCCCTGCCAGGGGTTCTCGTTGAAGTTGAGCCCCAGCTCCTTGTTGATGATCATCTGGATCGCCACGGCGCGGCGCACGCTCTCTTCCGTCGGCGTGGTGATGGCTTCGTCGTAGGCGTTGGTGTGCAGGCTGTTGCAGTTGTCGAACAGCGCGTACAGCGCCTGCAGCGTGGTGCGGATGTCGTTGAACTGGATCTCCTGCGCATGCAGGGACCGGCCGCTGGTCTGGATGTGGTACTTCATCATCTGGCTGCGCGCCGAGGCGCCGTAGCGCTCGCGCATGGCGCGCGCCCAGATGCGTCGGGCGACGCGGCCGATGACGGTGTACTCCGGGTCCATGCCGTTGCTGAAGAAGAACGACAGGTTGGGCGCGAAGTCGTCGATGTTCATGCCACGCGCGAGGTAGTACTCGACGATGGTGAAGCCGTTGCTGAGCGTGAAGGCGAGCTGGCTGATCGGGTTCGCGCCGGCTTCGGCGATGTGATACCCGCTGATGCTCACCGAGTAGAAGTTGCGGACCTTGCGGTCGACGAAGTACTGCTGGATGTCGCCCATCATGCGCAGGGCGAACTCGGTGCTGAAGATGCAGGTGTTCTGCGCCTGGTCCTCTTTCAGGATGTCGGCCTGGACGGTGCCGCGCACGGTCTGCAGGGTCTGCGCCTTGATGCGCTCGTAGATCTCGGGCTCGACGATCTCGTCGCCGGTGACACCCAGTAGGCCAAGGCCGAGGCCGTCATGCGTTTCGGGCAGTGGGCCTTCGTACGCCGGGCGCGGGCGGCCTTCGAACAGCGCGTCGATCTTTTCGCGGGCGGCGAGCCAGCGTGTATCGTCCTCGCGCAGGTACTTCTCCACCTGCTGGTCGATCGCGGTGTTCATGAACATCGCGAGGATCATCGGCGCCGGGCCGTTGATCGTCATCGACACCGACGTGGTGGGGTCGCACAGGTCGAAGCCGGAGTAGAGCTTCTTCATGTCGTCGAGCGTGGGCACGTTGACGCCGGAGTTGCCGATCTTTCCGTAGATGTCCGGGCGCGGCGCGGGGTCTTCGCCGTACAGGGTGACGCTGTCGAATGCGGTCGACAGGCGCGCCGCCGGCTGGCCGACGCTGAGGTAATGGAAGCGGCGATTGGTGCGCTCCGGCGTGCCCTCGCCCGCGAACATGCGGATCGGGTCTTCGCCGGTGCGGCGGTACGGGTACACGCCGCCGGTGTAGGGGTAGCCGCCCGGCAGGTTTTCCTTCTGCAGGAACGTGAGCAGCTCGCCCCAGGCCTTGTAGGTGGGCGCGGCGATCTTCGGGATCTGCTGGTGGCTCAGCGACTCGCGGTAGTTCTCGACGCGGATCACCTTGTCGCGCACGGTGTATTCGGTGATGTCGTCGGTGATCGACTTCAGCCGCGCCGGCCATGCGCGCAGCAGCTTCAGCGCCTCGGCGGTGAGCGACTGGATGGCGTCGTTGTAGCGCTGGCGCAGCGTGAGCAGCGTGCGGTCGACGCCGCGCTCGAGGTAGCTGAACTCGTTCTCGTCGTCGACATCGGCCACCGGCTTCAAGCCGTTTCCGCCCAGCAGGTGGTCGGCGGCGTAGAGGTCCAGGGGCTTCGGCAGCTCGGGGTCCTCGAGCGCCTGCAAGGCGGTCCAGTACGACTGCGCGCGGTCGGCGATCTCGGCCTGCGTTTCGATCTGGCGGTTGATGCCGCGGCCCTGCTCGGCGATCTCGGCCAGGTAGCGCACGCGGTTGCCGGGGATCAGCACGGTGGCGCGCGGCTCGCGCAGCGTGGTGTCGAGTTCCGGCGTCCACTTGTCGCTGGGCAGCTGCAGCTTCTCGCGCAGCAGGCGGCACAGGTTGGCGAACATCCAGCTGATGCCGGGGTCGTTGAACTGCGACGCGATCGTCGGGTAGACCGGCACGTCCTCGTCGGCCGTCTGGAACGCCACGCGGTTGCGCTTCCACTGCTTGCGCACGTCGCGCAGCGCGTCCTCGGCACCGCGCTTGTCGAACTTGTTCAGCACCACCAGGTCGGCGAAGTCGAGCATGTCGATCTTCTCCAGCTGGCTCGGCGCGCCGAAGTCGCTGGTCATCACGTACATCGGGAAATCGACGAGGTCGACGATCTCCGAATCGCTCTGGCCGATGCCGGCGGTTTCGACGATGACCAGGTCGTAGCCGGTGCCCTTGAGGAAGCCGATGCAATCGCGAAGCACGGCGTTGGTCGCCGCGTGCTGGCGGCGCGTGGCCATCGAGCGCATGTACACGCGCGGGCTGCGCAGCGAGTTCATGCGGATGCGATCGCCCAGCAGCGCGCCACCGGTGCGGCGGCGCGTGGGGTCGACGGAGATGACGGCGATGCGCATCTCCGGGAAGTGTGCGAGGAAACGGTTGAGCAGCTCGTCGGTGACGGACGACTTGCCCGCGCCGCCGGTGCCGGTGATGCCGACCACCGGTGTGCGGCTGCCGGCGAGCTGCCACTGCTTGCGCAGGTGCGCGAGCTGGGCTTCGTCGAGGCTGCCTTCCTCGATCGACGACAGCATGCGACCGAGCGCGATCTCGTCGTCGATCGACGGCTGCGTCGACGCAGGCGCGATGTCCGTACGCGCGTGGCCGGCGCGGCGCACCACGTCCTCGATCATCGCGACCAGGCCCATGTGCATGCCGTCGTTCGGGTGGTAGATGCGCTCCACGCCGTAGGCCTGCAGCTCCTTGATCTCGTCGGGCGTAATCGTGCCGCCACCGCCGCCGAAGACCTTGATGTGGCCGGCGCCGCGCTCGCGCAGCATGTCCACCATGTACTTGAAGTACTCGACGTGGCCGCCCTGGTAGCTCGACAGCGCGATGCCGTCGGCGTCTTCCTGCAGCGCGGCGCGCACCACGTCCTCCACCGAGCGGTTGTGGCCCAGGTGCACCACTTCGACGCCCTGCGCCTGGATCAGGCGACGCATGATGTTGATCGCCGCGTCGTGCCCGTCGAACAGGCTGGCGGCGGTGACGAAGCGCAGCGGGCTCGCGGTGTCGGCGGCGCTGGCGGTGGATTCGGGCAGGCGATCGGCGGGCGAGCTCATGGGGGCGCGCATCTATTTCTAAGGATGGCCCGATTGTAACAAGGCCTCCGTACGGGTCCGGGCGCATGCGGAGGGTCGGGTAACCTGCGCGGCATGACCGACACCACCGACCTCGCCGCCCTGCGCGCGGCTGCCGCCTCCGGCGCCCCCGACGACCTGTACCGACTCGCCACCGCGCTGGTCGCCGACCTGCAGATGGAGGAAGCCTTCGAGGCGCATCGTCGCGCCGGGGAAGGCGGCCATGCAGGCGCGCTGATCGAACTGGGGCGGATGTGGATGTACGGCATCGGCACCGACGCGGACATCGCGCAGGCGGTGCAGGCGTTCGAGCGCAGCGAAGCGCTGGGGCAGCCGATCGCGGGCTACTTCCTCGCGCTGATCGGGCTGGGCAATACCGCCGTGCCGCGCGACGCGAAGATCGGCGAGCGCCTGCTGGCCGCGGTGCAGGTGGGGCATCCGCCGGCATTGCGCGCCGCCGCGATCCACTTCGGACGCAAGCCGAACCTGCAGGACCAGGCCATGGCCGTGCAGCTGCTGGACCACGCCGCCGGCCGGGGCGATGCGATCGCGGCGCAGCTGCTGGCCG
>NZ_VTRV01000014.1 GCF_008274655.1 Cognatilysobacter lacus
AGCGCGCGCAGGCGCAGCAGGCGGTCGATGCGCTCGCCGCGGTCAAGCCCAAGCAGCGCCCAGCTGCCGAAGCCGTGGCCGAACGCCGCGTCCGTGCCGCCGAGTCGGCTGCGTATGCGCAGGCCCTTCAGCGCGACAACGATCGCCTCGAGCGCAGCTTCAGCGAACTCCAGCTGGAGGGCACGCGCCGCGAGGCAGCTGCCGCCCGCGCCGAGGCCGATCGCCTGCGGATGGAAGCGCAGCTGCAGGCCGAGGAAACCGAACGACTGCGCCAGCAGGCCGCCGAGCAGGCGCAGGCGCGTCAGCAGGCCGAACAGGCGTTGCAGGGCGCGACCACGCAGCAGGCGGCCAAACTGGGCGCCGCGCGCGAAAAGGAACTGGTGCTGGCGCGGCAGGAGGCCGAGCTTGTCGCCGGCGCGAAGCTGCCGCCGGTCAAGCACGACGCCCGCGGCGAAGTCTTCATGCTCGCGGGCGATGCCTTCGGCTCCGGCCAGGCCGTCCTCACCACGAAGGCGGCCTCGAGCCTGAAGGCGCTCGCGCACTATCTGGATGTCTCGCGCGCGGCGTCGGTGCGCATCGACGGCTACACCGACAACCAGGGCGACGCGGACGCCAACCGGATGCTCTCGCAACGTCGCGCGGACGCCGTGCGTCAGGCGCTCGTGGCCGGTGGCGCGGGTAGCCTTTCCATCGACGCGGCGGGCCACGGTGCGGCTGCCCCGATCGCCGACAACTCAACCTCCGCCGGGCGTGCGAAGAATCGTCGGGTCGAGGTCATCGTCACGCAGAAATAGCGCTTTTTCCCTTGTTTTAACGCTCCGTTTGCGCGCGCTTCAACACGTAACGACCGGCCGTCGGCCTCGCCCCAGTGCCGCTTGCCGCCCATCCGAACCGGGAGTACGGTCGAGACGACGGGCTGCTACACAGCCCGGAAAAACGCCGCACCGCGGACCGTCGGGAACGCCCGGTCGCGCGGTCCGGTCATCACCGATTCCGGCAGCTGCGCTGCCGGGCGCAAGTGCCGAGGAGGTTTGCATGTTCGAAGAACGGTCCACCGGCGATGTCGACACGCTGCTCAAATCCAATCCCGAATTCCGGCAGCTTTACCAGCAACACCAGGAACTCGACCGCCGCGTCATGAATGCCGAGCTCGGCATCGCCCCGGTCGACGACCTCGAGCTCACCCGCATGAAACGCGAGAAGCTCGCCGCCAAGGACCGCCTGGTCCGCATGGCCGACACCATCATCCACTGAGCGCGCACACCGGTCGTCGCCATCGCCGGATGGCGACGGCAGCCGGGGGTCCCGTGGCGCCCCGTAGAATGGCGACATTCCCAGGCCGCACGGATTCGCCATGCCCGTCCACCAGACCGTCCTCGAGCTGATCGGCCAGACACCGATCGTCAAGGCGCAGCGCCTCGATACCGGCGTCTGCGAGCTCTACCTGAAGCTCGAGAACCAGAACCCGGGTGGATCGATCAAGGACCGCATCGGCCTGTCGATGATCGAGGCCGCGGAGAAGCGCGGCGACATCAAGCCGGGCGACACGCTGGTCGAAGGCACCGCCGGCAACACCGGCATCGGCCTCGCGCTGGTGGCGCAGCAGAAGGGCTACAAGCTGCTGCTCGTGGTGCCCGACAAGATGAGCCGCGAGAAGATCTTCAACCTGAAGGCGATGGGCGCGCAGGTGGTGCTCACGCGTTCGGATGTCGCCAAGGGCCATCCCGACTACTATCAGGACATGGCGGCGCGCATCGCGAGCGAGACGCCCGGCGCGTACTTCATCAACCAGTTCGGCAATGCCGACAACCCCGCCGCGCACGAGTTCGGCACCGGTCCGGAAATCCTCGAGCAGATGGCGGAAGTCGGCGGGCTCGATGCGATCGTGTTCGGTTGCGGGTCTTCGGGAACGATGACCGGCCTCTCGCGTTGCTTCGCGGCGATGTCGCCGCACACCGAACTGGTACTCGCCGACCCGGTGGGCTCGATCCTCGAGGAATACATCAACCGCGGCACCCTCTCCGAAAAGTCGGGCAGCTGGATGGTGGAAGGCATCGGCGAGGATTTCCTGCCCGGCATCTCCGACTTCACGCGCGTCCGCAAGGCCTATGCGATCTCCGACAAGGAGAGCTTCCTCACCGCACGGGAGCTGCTCGAGAAGGAGGGCGTGCTTGGCGGTTCGTCGACCGGCACGCTGCTCGCCGCGGCGCTGCGCTACTGCCAGGAACAGACCACGCCCAAGAAGGTGCTGGTGTTCGTCTGCGACACGGGCAACAAGTACCTGTCGAAGATGTACAACGACTACTGGATGCTCGACAACGGCTTCATCGAGCGCGAGCAGAGCGGTGATCTGCGCGACCTGATCCTGCGTCCGTTCTCGCAGCGCGACACCGTCGTCGTCGGCCCGAATGACCTGCTGGTGACCGCGTACCAGCGCATGAAGCTGTACGACGTTTCGCAGCTGCCCGTCATGCAGGGCGATGAGCTGATCGGCATCGTCGACGAGTCGGACGTGCTGCTGCACGTGTATGGCGATGAACAGCGCTTCCGCGATCCGGTGTCGACCGCGATGGTGAGCAAGCTCGACAAGGTCGACATGCGATCGCCGGTCGAAGCGCTGTTGCCGGTGTTCGACCGCGGGCATGTCGCGATCATCATGGACGGGGCGCGCTTCCTGGGGCTGATCACGCGGATCGACCTTCTCAACTTCCTGCGTCGCCGGGTGCAGTAGTGACGCAGCCGGGCGCTGCGTACACCGCTTGCGTCGGTGATCGGTTGCCCGACGTGCGCCTGCTTGCGCCGCACGGCGAGAGCGTGCGACTGCACGCCCGGTTCGCGGGGAAACCGCTCTGGCTGGCACTCGCCGGTGGACCGGGCTGCGAAGCGCTGCCCGTTCCCGGAGGCGATGACGTCGACGCGCTCGTGGTCGCACCCTCGATGCCGGCGCCGCACGGCGCGTGGCAGGCCTATTCGGCTGATCCGCGCTGGTGCGCGCTGCTGCCGGCTGGCGTCGTGCTGCAGCTCGATGCGAACCTGCGCGTCATGGCGCTGCACGATGCGCGCCATCCATTGCGTGTCGCCGCCTCGACGCCGGCGCCGTTGCCCTCCGCTGAACAGACCGCGATGTGTGCTCCGGTTCTGCAGATTCCCGACGTTCTCGACAGAGCACTTTGTCGGAGGCTCATCGACCATCTGCTGGGGCCGGGCGAAGGCGGCGATCCGTCGATGGTGCTGGTACTGGAGCAGGGCGCGGCGACACCGCGGCTCGACGCCGCGGTCAAGATGCGACGCGAAACGTTCGTTCGGGATGCTGCGCTCGAGCGTGAAGTTGACGCGATGCTTGCGCGCCGGGCGGTGCCCGAGATCGCCCGCGTTTTCCACTTCCGGGTTTCAAGGCGCGATCCTTTGAAGCTGCTCGCGTATCCCGCAGGCGCCGGTTACTTCCGCGCACATCGCGATAACGACACGCACGACGTCGCGTACCGACGTTTCGCCGTCTCCATCAACTTGAACACCGGCGAATACGGTGGCGGCGAGTTCCGCTTCCCCGAATTCGGCGGTTCACCGTACGCGATGCGAACGGGCGCGGCACTCGTCTTTTCGTGTTCCCTGTTGCATGAGGTAACGCCGGTCGATCGCGGCATCCGCTACGCGTTGACGACGTTCTTCGCGTGAGCGTCGGGCAGTCGCGAACGCGGGAAGCGCGCCGGGACAGCTCACCCGCGATGCTAGAATTTCTGCCCGCCGAAAGGATGTGCCAGGCCGATGAACAATTCCGAATCCGGGTCTAAACGCGCCCTCGGTACGCTCGCGATTCACGCAGGGCAGTCGCCGGATCCCAGCACGGGCGCGGTGATGACCCCGATCTACGCGACCTCGACGTATGTGCAGCGCAGCCCGGGTGAACACCAGGGCTTCGAGTATTCGCGAAGCCATAACCCGACCCGGTTCGCATACGAGCGATGCGTCGCCGCGCTCGAGGGTGGTAGTCGCGGTTTCGCGTTCGCATCCGGGCTGGCTGCGACCTCGACGATCCTGGAGCTTCTGGATTCGGGCAGCCACGTCATCGCCATGGACGACGTCTATGGCGGAACGTATCGGCTGTTCGAGCGAGTGCGACGTCGCAGCGCCGGCTTGGACGTGAGCTGGATCGATCTCGCCGACCCGCAGGCCTTCGAGGCGGCGATCCGCCCCGAGACGCGGATGGTCTGGATCGAATCGCCGACCAATCCATTGCTCAAGCTCGTCGACATCGAAGCGATCGCTGCCATTGCGCGACGACGCGACCTGATAGTTGTCGTCGACAACACGTTCTGCTCGCCAATGCTCCAGCGTCCGCTCGCGCTCGGTGCGCACATCGTCATGCACTCTGCGACGAAGTACTTAAACGGCCATTCCGACATGGTCGGTGGCATGGCGGTCGTCGGCGACGACACTGGGCTCGCCGAGCAGATGGCGTTCCTGCAGAACGCCGTGGGTGGCGTGCAGGGGCCGTTCGACAGTTTCCTCGCGCTGCGGGGATTGAAGACGCTGCATCTGAGGATGAAGGCGCATTGCGAGAACGCGCAGGCCCTTGCCGAGTGGCTCCAGGCGCATCCGGCGATCGAAAAGGTTCTCTATCCCGGCCTGCCGTCGCACCCGCAGCACGCGCTCGCGCGGCGGCAGATGCACGGCTTCGGCGGCATGGTCAGCATCTATCTCAAGGGCGGACTGGACGCGGCGCGCCGGTTCTGCGAGCGCACCGAGCTTTTCGCGCTTGCGGAGTCGCTCGGCGGCGTCGAGAGCCTGGTGAACCACCCCGCGATCATGACCCACGCCTCCGTTCCGGCAGAGCGCCGCGCGCAGCTGGGGATTACCGACAACCTCGTCCGTCTGAGCGTCGGCGTGGAGGATGTCCAGGATCTCCGCGACGAGCTCGCGTCCATCCTGTCCTAAGCCGACGCGGTTGGCGTCGCATTAGGCCTGTTGCGTGCGCCCGTCGCGTCGCCGAGGCGGCGCACGGGGGCTCGCCGAGCCGTTCACCTGCGCCGTGACATCCGGTCGAGATGCGCCGTGCTAGCCTCCCGCGGCTGATCAGGAGCGCCTCGGATGTCCCCGTTTCACAGAGTCGAACTGGTGTTCGACGCGTCGCATGATGTGGAAATTATTGGCGGCGCAAGCGGGTCTGCGGGTCGATACCGGTCGTTGGGCGATGATCCACAATTTCTCGTGACATCCGCGCGTGGGCTGGGCGAACTGCGGCCTGGCTGGTGGCGGCTGCGCGGCTCGCTCGTGGCGAGCGATGGCGCGATCGTGGCGCCCCGCTTTTACCCGGATTACGGACCCGGCTTCAACGAGGCCGATTGCATCTCTGTGTGCGGTCTCTCCGCCGATGGGCGTGTCGACACCGTCGTCTACCTGAAGGCGTCGCTGCGCAACCTGCGGTTCGATCCAACAGTGAGGCCGACGACGTTCGAGCTCGGCGCGATGCGGCTTGAACCGCTGTCGCGAGCGCGCGCCGTCGCGATGATGTTGGGCGGGATTCGTCGCGGACGTTTCGGCGGGACGGCGCGGGCGCGTTCGGCCGCCATGGGCCTGCTGCGCGGCTGCGTGGAGGGCTCGCCCACGCAGGCCGCGCAGGAACTCGCCGCCGAGTACGCGCGCGCGAACGCGTTACCCGAAGGCGGCTACGATCTTTGGCATCGGCTCTACGATCCACTTCGCGAAGACATGGTCGAGCGCGCGCGCGAGGCCATGGCGACCATGCGGAATCCGCCGCGGTTCGCATTGGTTATGTGTGCCGGTGACGCACAGGCAGACACGCTGCGGCGGTGTCTGTCGAGCGTAACGGCGCAGACGTGGCCCTTGTGGACACTCCACGTTTACACCCGTCCGGGTCGCCTCGCCGATCACGTGCAAGCGTTCGCCGCGTCCGACCCGCGGGTGATCGTTCACCAGGACGGCGGCAGCGAAAGCGATCGCTCGATAGGCGCGGTGATCGCTGGCATTACGGAGCGGTACGCAGCCTTCATCGAACCGGATGCCGAGCTCGCGTCGCAGGCGTTGTGCGAAGTCGCGCACGCGATTGCCGCCCACCCCGAATCAGCGCTCGTCTATACGGATTCGGATCACGTGGATCCGCACGGAAACCGCTTCGCGCCGTGTTTCAAGCCCGACTGGAACCCGACACTACTGCTGGCGCAGAACTATGTCGGGCATCTCAGCGTGATCAGTACCAATGTCCTGCGCGGCGCCGCGGACATCGACATGGGCGTAGACGGCTGGCACCACGACCTGTTGTTGCGAACCACAGAAGCTGCAGGTGCGGCGTGCATACGCCATGTGCCGCAGATTCTCTATCACTCCCATGCGGGCGCCGCTCCACGGATTCCGTCGGCGAACTCGAAAGCCGTACAGGCGCTCATCGAGCGATGCGGCAGGCGTGCAAGCGTGTCACAGCACAGGCCGGGTCAGCTGCACGTCACGCCGGCGCTTCCGCAGCCGGCGCCACGCGTCACGATCATCATTCCGACGCGCGATCGCGTAAGCCTGCTGCGAACCTGCGTCGAGAGCGTGCTGGAGCGTACCGAATATCCCCACTACGACATCATGGTGGTGGACAACGGGAGCGTCGACGCCGACACGCTGGCGTATCTCGATGAACTGAGGACGCGCGCGGGCTGCAGTGTGCTGTCTTACCCGGCCCCGTTCAACTTCTCTGCCATCGTCAACGTGGCTGCGCGCCATGCCGAAGGCGACGTCCTGTGCCTGCTCAACAACGATATCGAGGTGATTACGCCGAAATGGCTCGACGAGATGGTGGCGCACGCTGCCACGCCTGAGGTCGGCGTGGTCGGGGCGATGCTGTACTACCCCGACGACACCATCCAGCACGGCGGTGTGGTGGTTGGCATCGGTGGCGTGGCGGGGCACGTCCATCACGGAAGCCGTCGCGGCACAGCGGGGCACCAAGGCCGCGCGCTGGTGGCGCAGGACATGTCGGCGGTCACGGGCGCGTGCCTGGTCGTTCGGCGCAGCGTTTTCGAGCAGGTGGGTGGCTTCGACGAGGGTCTTGCTGTGGCGTTCAACGACGTCGACTTCTGCCTGCGCGTCCTCGAGGCCGGCTACAGAAACGTGTGGACCCCGCACGCCGAGCTCTATCACCATGAATCGGCCAGCCGCGGCCGTGAGGACACGCCGCAGAAGCGCGCGCGGTTCGCCGGCGAGGTCGCCACGATGAGGCGCCGTTGGAGGTCGTTCCTGGACAACGACCCGGCATACAACCCGAACCTCACGCTCGACTGGTCCAATTTCGAGCTCGCGTTTCCGCCACGCTGTCGAGAGGCGGAGCGCTGGAGCCTGTCGCGCCCCTCCCGGATGCCGGAGTCGCCGGTCGAGGACAGCGCCCGGGCTTCTCGGAAGCCTCGGAAATCAGGACCATGAGCCGCTCCTACGGTGCGAAGGCCCAAGGGTCTCCGGATGCGCCGATGATAGAATCGCTGCCCGAAGCACTAGACCTTCCAGCAATGCAACCGCCCCCGTCTTCGTCCGCTCCTAACTCCGTGCGGGTGCCGTGCCGGCCGTCCCAGGCAGCCCGGCTTGCGTCCAAGACGCCGCGCTCGCCGCAGCGCGTCAACCGTGCGCGCCGCGGGATGAGCCTGCGCCCGGCTGAGTGTCTCGCCGTTGGGCTTGCGCGAGGCTGCGCCGCATGACAGCGATGAGCCACGCGTCGCCCGAGCGCGCCCTGGTTTCACAGTGGCGCCTCGCCTTCCGCGACGTCGTGGAAGGGTTGCGCGCGCACAGGGTGTGGTCTCGCCTGGCGCGCATGGACATCAAGCAACGCTACCGGCGATCGATCCTCGGGCCGTTCTGGATCACGATCACCATGATCGTGTTCATCGCCGCGGTCGGGCCGTTGTACGGCGTTCTGCTGGGCATTCCGACCAGCGCGTTTCTTCCGTACGTCGCAATGGGACTGATCAGCTGGGGCCTGGTCTCGACCCTCATCCTCGAGGGTACGACCACGTTCCTGGGCGCCGAGGACCTCGTGCGTTCGGTGAAGCTTCCGTTCACCGTGCACGTGATGCGCATGCTCTACCGCAACCTCATCATGTTTGCGCACAACCTGCTGGCGTTCGTGCCTTTCATGCTCTACCTGCGCGTGTGGCCGCACTGGCAGTGGCTGATGGCGATTCCCGGCGTGGCGCTGATACTGATGGCGGCGCTTCCGGCAGCTTTCCTGCTCGGCACCGTCTGCGCGCGCTATCGCGACATGCAGCAGATCGTCGCCAGCCTCGTGCAGCTCTCCTTCTTCGTCACGCCCATTTTCTGGAAGCC
Organism: Cognatilysobacter lacus; assembly: GCF_008274655.1. GTDB lineage: Bacteria > Pseudomonadota > Gammaproteobacteria > Xanthomonadales > Xanthomonadaceae > Cognatilysobacter > Cognatilysobacter lacus. The sequence goes on from NZ_VTRV01000014.1 coordinate 8,317, forward strand.
CGAGCTGCTTAAAAGCCGGCAGTACCTGGCCGACTACAATCCCTTCCATCTGCTGCTGGAGTCTGTTCGCGGCCCGGTGGTGGGAGAGATCCCGTCGGCTATCACGTACGTGAAAATCGTCGTGATCATCCTCGTGCTCTACATCGCGGCCACGCCGTTCTTCGTCCGGTACCGCCGGCGCCTCTCGTTTTGGGTGTGAGTCGTGCCTTCGATCAGCATCGCCAATTGCGACCTCCAGCTCCCCATCTACGGAACGATCAACCGGTCGTTCAAGGGTGCGGTGCTGTCCTCCGCGACTGGAGGGCGCATTGCTTCGGCGAGCCGAAACGTCACCGTCGTCCAGGCCCTGAAGGACATATCGCTCGAGATCCGCTCCGGCGACCGGGTAGGCCTGATGGGTCACAACGGGTCCGGCAAGACCTCGTTGCTTCGCCTGATGTCCGGTATCTATGAGCCGACCGCCGGCCGCGTGCACGTGGAGGGCAAGGTCTCGAGTTTCATCAACCTGGGCCTCGGGCTCGATCACGAAGCCACGGGCTACGAGAACATCCTCCTGTGTGGCCTGATGTTCGGGCTTCGGCACGGCGAGATCCGGAGCCTGACGCCGTCGATCGCGGAGTTCAGCGGTCTCGCTGATTTCCTCGACATGCCGGTCAGGACGTATTCGAGCGGCATGCTGATGCGGCTCGTGTTTTCGATCGTGACGAGCGTGCATGCCGAAATCCTGCTGATGGACGAGTGGCTGAGCGTCGGCGACGCCGACTTTGTCGCGCATGCCGAGAGTCGGTTGAACTCGCTGGTGGACGCCGCCGGCATCCTCGTCCTCGCGTCACACAGCGAGGAAACGATCCGCGCGCACTGCAACATGATCGTCAGGCTCGAGCACGGCGAGATCGTGTCGGTCGAGCGACTTCCAGCGCTCGACACCGCAGTGCCTGAAAGCCCGCAGCAGACTGCATGAGCCACCGGCCCGACCCGTTGGAGTGGACCTCGAAATGACCGACAGCAATGATGTTAAGGACGACACGGCCAGCTCCACCGAGCTTGGCAGGCTGAGCCTCAGAAGCCTGCTGAACGATGCGATGTTGCTGCGCCCCGCGCGGCTCGAACTTTCTGCATGGACGGGTCATATTCCATTCGGAGCAAGCATCATCGCCGCCCTCCGGCCGCGCGTGCTGGTGGAGTTGGGAACGCATGCGGGTAACTCGTACCTTGCATTCTGCCAGTCGGTCGTGGAAAACCATTTGGAGACGCGCTGCTACGCCGTCGACACCTGGATCGGCGACGAACATGCAACGCACTACGGCGAGGACGTCTACCAGAGCCTGAGCAACTACCACGACAGCAGATATCGGGCATTCTCCCGGCTGATGCGCATGACCTTCGATGAGGCTGCAGGCTATTTCGCCGACGGTTCGGTCGATCTTCTGCACATCGACGGGCTGCACACGTTCGATGCCGTCAGTCATGACTTCGCGACGTGGCTGCCGAAGATGTCGCCGCGCGGCGTAGTGCTTTTCCACGATATCAATGTGCGTGAGCGCGAGTTCGGTGTCTGGAAGTTGTGGGAGGACGTGCGCGAGCGATACCCGAGCTTGCAGTTCTCGCACTCGCACGGGCTGGGCGTGCTTTTCGTGGGCGACGAGATACGCGAGCAATCAGTGACGCTGCTCCAACAGTGGCACGGCACACCCGAAGGGCGCACGGCGCGCGCGATCTTCGCGAAGCTCGGCCAGGGCGTCGAGCAGCAGTACGCGCTTTCGGCCCGGTCGGGGGCTCGCACTGTCGGGGAGCTCAGCGGCGCATCGGCGCGCGGCGAGCTGACGATCGATCAGGTGTTGCTCGAGCGCATGGCGGAGGACGATCGGGTGGTCGCCTATTTCCGTCCCAACGGGCAGGGCTATTCCGAAGAGGCGTCACGCAAGGTCGTGTGGACGCCTGGCCAGACCCGTATCGCTACCGTGTTCGACATACCCGCCGACCCCGAACTGCGCTTCCTGCGGATCGATCCGTCGGAGCTGGGCGGGTGGTTCGATATTTCGGCCCTCGCAATCGACGGGGAGCCCGTCGATCTGAGCGGCGTGCTCGTGCGAAGCAACGGGACGCTAGTCAACCGCGACGCGCGCAACCTGAGTCTCGTTGAGGCCGGCAACGACCCGTGGATCGAACTGCAGCTTCCGCCGCTGCACGGCGCGGACGCTGAATTCCGCAGCGTGCGTGTCGAGGTTGCCAAGCGCAGCCTGCTCAACACCTTCAGCAAGCTGTCGGACGTGGCGCGACTGCTTTCGGATGTCGTCGCTGGCAGCGCGGAGCGCTCTGACACCGCGGTGGCAGCCGATGGCCTGGCCGCGACCCGGGTGGGCGGGGCCGTGGTGGAGAACGGTGTTGCGGTGACGCGTGTCGGCAGCGCGGTGGAACTGCTGCGCGGGGACGTCGGCTCGCTCACCCACATGGCCGATGGGATACGCAGCCGGTTGCTCGAACTCGACGCGAAGGCCGATCGCAGCCAGAACCAGGTCGAGGCGCTTGCGGCCGAATTCGTTCGGATTTCGGCTGCGATCGAATCGCTTGGAACACACGTCGGCGCCGTCGGCGCTTCGCTCCACGCACTCGTGGAATGCAGCGCTAACCAGCACGCGGAAGCAGCCGACGGGCAAGCCGCGCTGCTCGGCGCGCTCGTTCAGCTGCAGCGCGACGGCGCTGCCGTCGCTTCAAACGCTACCTCGCACCAGGCAGTGCTCGAAGGAATGCTGGAAGGGATGGGCCATCGGCTGCGCGAGACAACCGAAGCGCTGCATCGGCAGGACGAAGTACTTAACCGGGTGCAGGCGCAGCTGCAGGCGCAAGCCCGGCATGGCTGGACCCGTCGTGCTCGTCGCCTGATGGGCTTCGGCGACGGCGCGGCGAAGGCGTCCGATGGCATCAAGTAGCCTCATTAGCCGGTTGAAGTCGCGTATTGGCGCGGCAGCGGCGCGACTGCCGCTGGAGCGGTTGCCGCGACGCGTGAAGGCGCGGATCATCCACGGGTCAGGGCTCGTGGACGCGCAGTGGTATGCGCGTGCCACGGGCCGCCAGGTAGCCGATGCCCGCGCCGCGGCGGAGGCGTTTGCCGAACATGCGAACGACCCTGGCAATGCGATCAATCCACTTTTCGATGCTGCCTGGTACGCAGCGACGTACGGCCTGCATGGCAGCCCGGCGGACCTGCTTGTGCACTACGTCCTGTTCGGCGAACGGGGCGGGCTCAAGCCGCACCCGTGGTTCGACCCCGGCTATTTCCTCAAGTACAACAGCCACCGGCGACGCTTCAAACCCGCACTCGCCGCCTACGCACTCCACTGGGCGGAGCACTCGAGGGCGCACCCGCATTTCGACGGGAACTGGTATCGCTGGCAGTACCCGGACGTGCGCAAGTTGCCCGGCAATCCGCTCGCGCATTTCGTAACGCATGGCATGGCCGAAGGGCGCGAGCCCAATGCGTTCTTCTCGTCCCGCTGGTACCTGTCGACATTCGCGGACATCCGCGAATCGGGCCAGAATCCGGTAAAGCATTTCACCGAATTCGGCGCGGCGGAAATGCGCAGCCCCGGCCCGAACTTCGACATGCGGCGCTATGCCGACCAGTATCCCGACCACGCCGACACCGGCTTGGATCCCCTCGCGCATTACCTCGCGATCGGGCGCGCGGAGGGGCGCAACGTAGGCACGCGCTACGTGCACCTGTGGGACCTGGACGACAGCAAGGCACCGGCGCCCGCACCTCGGCCCGGCCGCGGTGTGGTCGATGTCATCGTTCCGGTGTATCGCGGCCTCGACGAGACCCGCGCGTGCATCGAAGCGCTGCTTGCGTCGCGCAACCGCTGTCGGGTGCGCATACGCCTTTGCAACGACGCGTCGCCGGAGCCCGAAGTCACCGCGTATCTGCGCGATGCAGCGGCGCGCGCCGATGTGATCCTCACGGAGAACCCGGCGAATCTGGGCTTCGTGGGAACCGTCAACAGCGGCATGCGCGCCGCGCTTGCAATGCCTGACTGCACCGCGGTGGTGTTGTTGAACAGCGACACCGAAGTCGCGAATGACTGGGTCGACCGTATGCTGGAGCACGCGGCAAAGCCGGCGACTGGCAGCGTCACTGCGACATCGAACAACGCGACGATATGCAGCTATCCGCAAATCGGCATCAACCGCCTGCCGGAGGACTTCTCCGTAGCGGAGCTCGACGCGATCGCCGCGCGCGTCAATGCAGGCGAGAGCGTGGAAATTCCGACGGCCGTCGGCTTCTGCATGCTGATCACGCGCGCCTGCCTGCACGCGGTTGGCCTGTTCGACGAGGCTGCATTCGGCCGCGGCTACGGCGAAGAAAACGATTTCTGCATGCGCGCGACCGCTGCGGGCTTCCGCCATCGCCACGCGCTCGACGTATTCGTCAAACACGTAGGCGAGGTAAGCTTTGCGCAAGACAGCAACCCGGGCAAGGAAAACGCGGGACGCATCATCAGCGAGCGTTACCCGCACTACAACTCGCTAGTCGCCAAGTTCTGCGCAACCGATCCCGCCCGGATCTCGCGACTGCGCCTGACTATGGCGTTGTGGCGGGAAGGGCGCCGGCCTGTGACCGCACTGATCACCCATGATCTGGGTGGCGGCACCGAGCGACAGGTACTCGCAATCGCCCAGGAGCTCGGGGCAGACGGGCATGTCGTGATAATCCGACCGAGCATCGGCCACAAGTCGCTGCTGCGCATCGAGAACCGCGACCCGTACGACCACTTCGACCAGGTCGTCGATGCGATCGACGGGGCCGGTTTCGCGAGGCTCCTCGCGCGCATGGGCGTCACGGCCGTGCAGGTGCACCATCTCTATGACCATGGCGACCTGATCCGCGACGGCCTCGCGATTTCTGGTCTGCCGTTTACGTTCGACGTCCACGATTACTTCGTGATCTGTCCGCAGATCACGCTGACCACTGTTGACCAGGAGTACTGCGGCGAACCGGGGCCATCCGGATGCGACGCCTGTATCGCGCAACGCCCGAATCTCGGCGCAGCAGATATCCGCAACTGGCGCGAAGCGCAGGAGTGGGCGGTGCTCGGCGCCTCCGAAGTACGCGCGCCGAGTCACGATACCGCGAGTCGTATCGGGCGCTATTTCCCGGTAGAGCCCGTCGTCCAATATCACCAGGAGCCGCCAGCGATCGCGCGGCCGGCGGTGCGGTCGGAGCCGGTCAGCGCCGAAGCGCCGCTCCGTGTCGTCATGCTCGGCGTGCTGAGCCTCACAAAGGGGCGCGTGAAAGTCTTCAAGACGATCGAGGCCTCGCATCGCATGGGGCTGCCGATCAGTTTCCATCTGATCGGCGATTCGCAGGACAACTCGCCTGACGTCGACGACGGCCGTTTCACCACGACCGGCTGGTATGTCGAACCCGACCTGCCACGACTCATCGAGCAGGCGCGTCCCGACCTGTTCCTGTTCGCGTCGGCGGCTCCGGAGACCTATTCGTTCACGCTCACGGAGGCGATGGGAACCGGTCAGCCCATCCTCGCGACGAACCTGGGTGCATTCGGCGAGCGCCTTGCCGGCTACTCGCCGTCCAGACTGTATCCTCACGATATCTCGGGAGCGGAGCTGGCCGAACGCCTATGGGCATTCGCGGCCGAGGTGCTTCCGCAGAGCCTGCCTGCGGCCGGGCTGCACACATGAGCGGCTTACCGATCCGGCACAAGCCATCGGTGCCGCGAGTCGCCGTCATCCCTGAGCGCTACGGGAACGTGTTTTCACCGTGCGCATCGATCCGGCTGCACTCGTTCTTCGACCGCATGCGCCGCGCGGGTGAGGCCAACGTGCGGTTCCTGATCCCGTCGGAGGTCGAGGCGTGGCGGCCCGACGTGATCGTCTGGCAGCGCGTTTCGCTTGCCGACGTCGACAAGGTCGGCCGCATGTGCGAGATCGCGGCGCGCCTCGGTGCGCGAACCATCTACGACCTGGACGACAACCTGCTCGACATGGACGAGCACCGCGAGCGCGACGCTTACGTCGACATGGTGGCCGCGGTTCGCGAGTCGGTGCGCTGTGCCGACGAGGTGTGGTGTTCCACGCCCAACCTCGCGCGCCGTGTAGCTCGCGAGGGCAGGGGACGAATCACCGTCATGCCGAACGCACTCGACCCGGAGTTGTGGGAGTTGGACCGGTCGCGAGCGTCATCGACGGGCAGCAACGCCCTGCGGTTGCTCTACATGGGCACGCGCACGCATGACGACGACTACGCCTTTCTCTCGAAGGTGATGGACACGCTTCACCGCGCTTCGCCCGGCGCGTTCGAACTGCATCTGGTCGGCGTGCGTACGGACGACTCGGTCTCACCACCCTGGCTTCGCGTGCACTCGCCTCCATGGTTCGTCGGGGCTTCGTACCCGGCATTCGTACACTGGCTGATTGGCCAGGAAGGTTTCGATCTCGGTGTCGCGCCACTGATGAGCGGCGAGTTCAACGACTGCAAGAGCCCGATCAAGGTGCTCGACTATGCGGCGATCGGGCTCGCCACGGTGGCTTCCGCCGTGCCGGCTTACACGCATTCGTTGCGGAGCGACGTCAACTGTTTCCACGCGCCCAACCAAGTCGACGCGTGGGTCGCATCCCTCGCTGCGCTCGTAGCACGCCCCGTACTGGTCGAGGCGGTGCGCCGGAATTCAGCAGATCTCTGTGGTTCGGCAGTGTTCGACGCTGCCGTGAAAGCGCGAGCGACACGCGTTTGCCAACTGGCCGGTTGAAACCGGGCGCTCAATGCGCTCCCGAGGTATTCCGACTGCGCCTCCGATCCGCAACGCACACGTCGCGGATCGGAGTCACGTCGTAAATCAGCTGACGACGAGCTTGAAGTGCGTCGTGCACATGAAGCTTGCCTGGCCATTCGGCGCGATGTTGACCTGATATTCGCCGGGCGGAACTTCAAGCGTCGGCAGCTCGATCCTGAAGCCGGCTTTTGCCGCGGCTACGCCATATACCTTCTGGACGTCGGCCCGGTAGATGCCGGTGGGCCCCGAGACCTGGAAGTCGGTCGGGCCGTCGAGAATGATCGAGATGTTCGGGATCTGCTTCATCTCGGGCGTGGTGGCCCAGCCCTCGAACGTGATCCCCTGGCCGGCGGTCGCCCTGTAGGCACCGTTCACGGCAGGCTGGCCGGAAACGTCGTCGAGCGAGCACAGGTCGATGTTCGGCACTTCGCTCGCGGGCGGAGTCCACGATGAGATCGCTACAGGGACGGGCTGTTCGGTCGCCGGTGCCGCGGGGGCAGCAGCAGTCGACGTCGCCTCTTCCGAGCCGCCTTTCGCAACGCTGGGCGGTGTCGTGTCGTTGTCACCGCAGCCGGGGAGGAAAGCCAAAATGGAAACGGCTACCATGAGCGGAATTAACTTACGCATTGAACCCTCGTCGAGATATGTTGACTGGAACTGCATTTGGACGCGGCGTGCGTGATTGCACGATTTTGCAGCCGCCGGAGCCTATCACGCGACGCGTTGACGCCGCCTTCGCACGCGCGTCGAGCGCCAGCTTGTGAGCATGCGCGTGGCCGCCAGGCAGTGGAATGCGTTGCGCTCTCGATGGCGCAGTTCCGACGCGCCCGGTCGATCGGCGGACACGAACGGATCCCGGCCCGTATCGACGGTGCACTGGGCCGTAGCGGCCTGCGCGTTCGCCATCTATTTCGGTATGTGGTGGCTACACCTCCGGCCGGGCGTTTTCAGCTTCGACAGCGGCTACTACTTCAACGAGGTGCTCGACCGGCACGTCACGAATCTCAAGCCGTACTTCTTTGCGCGCTTCCTGCAGGCAGTGACGTTTGGCGGTAGGCACCTGCAGCTGGCATCCCTCGCACAAGGCGTGTTCGCGGTCTTTGCCCTGTCGCGCATGTTCGCGATCGCCATCGCGACACGCGTCCGCGTGCAGTGGATCGTGTTGTGCGCTCTAGTGGTGCTCAATCCCTACGTCGCGAATATGGTGTTCTTCGTCGAAAACGACGTGCTGTTTTCGATCGCTGTCCTTGCCGTCATCATAGAGACGATGTACGTGGCCCATCGCGGCGCGGCAACGAGCTCCACCTGGATCATGATTGCTGTGTTCGCGCCGATGGCACTGCTGTTCCGGCAGAACGGCATCCTCTTCATGCCCCCATGGGCCGCCTTGGTGCTCATTGCGGTGCCACGCCGAACCTGGGCCGCGATGCTGGTGCCGGCAGTCGTCAGCTGCGCCTTGGCGCTGGTCACATCCGCGGGCGTCGCGCGAGAGGGGCCTAGCGAGAACCAGGACCTGCTCTACCCGGCGGTCATCCATGAGGTCGTCAATCTCGCGCGCCCGCAGTACGGCCAGCCGCTGGCCTCCAGACTGTCCACGCGCACGTGGGCGATCGTCGGTCGCGAAAAGTTGCAGCTGGCGGTGACGACTTACAACCCGCTGTATTGGGACACGATCGCGTTCTTTCCGACCGGGCCGAAGCTGGTGGACGAGTCGCCGCTCGCTCGTCAGGCCATCGTCCGCAGCTTCCTGCGGAACGACCTCATGCATAACCTGCCGGCGGTAGCCGCACACCGTACGGAAATATTTCTTGGCTCGGCCTTGGCCCAGGGCGTGCTCGTCGATCCCTACTACGCGCCCACGAACCTGAGTCCCCGCCTCTTCGAATACAAGAATGCCCGCTCGATGGTCGCTCGCACGACGCTATTGGGCCGCGTGAACCAAGCAGCGATCGAGACGCGGCTGTGGTCATGGAATGCCGTTATCGGCATGTTTGTCTTGGCGATTCTGTCTCTTGGCGCCCTCTGGCGGCGCGACGTCCGGCTCGTTTGCTTCACATTGCTGCTGTGGCTGCAGGTGGGAGCGGTGTTGCTCGCCGCGCCTGCAGCTGAGTACCGCTACTTGTTTCCGATTTATCTCGCACCGCTGATGCTTCTTGTTGGATCGGGTCGTCAATCCGTTGCGCCGCGGGCGCTAGACCCCGCGGCAAGCTAGCGGGCAGGCGTCAGACGGCGTCGATCGGAACGGCGAACTCGAAAACGGGGGCAGCGTCGACACCTTCCGCCGACGTCTGGCAGTACCGAGTTCACGTGTCGCGCGCGTGTCAAGCACGACAGTTCATGTATGCACCCGCGATTTGCGCGCATGCGGCTTCCCGGCCATCGTGTCGGGACGCTGTTCGGCTAAACCATGGCGCAAGCCGCCGCCAGCCCGACGACCGAGACGGACCATGACCGAGCTGACAATCCTCATGCCATGCCTGAACGAAGCCGAGACGCTTGCGACCTGCGTCCGCAAAGCGCGTCGCTTTCTGGAGTCGTCGGGTATCGACGGGGAAATTCTCATTGGCGACAACGGCAGCACCGACGGATCGCAGGCCATCGCGCGCACGGAGGGTGCGACGGTGGTGGACATTTCGCGCCGCGGCTACGGTGCCGCGCTCATCGGCGGGATCGAGGCGGCCAAGGGTCGCTACATCATCATGGGTGATGCCGACGACAGCTACGACTTCAGCAGTCTCGACACGTTCGTCGACCGATTGCGGGCGGGTGCAGACCTGGTCATGGGCAATCGGTTCCGGGGCGGCATCGGCGAGCGGGCCATGCCGTTCCTGCATCGATATCTCGGTAACCCGGTACTCAGCTGGCTCGGCCGGCTGTTCTATGGGATCCCTATCGGTGACTTTCATTGCGGGCTGCGCGGCTTCAACCGTGACCGCATGCGTGCGCTGAACCTCACCACGCCAGGTATGGAATTCGCGAGCGAAATGGTCGTGAAGGCCGCGATCGCCGGGTACCGCGTCGAGGAAGTGCCCACCACGCTTCAGAAGGACGGACGATCCCGACCGCCACACCTGCGGACCTGGCGCGATGGTTGGCGGCACCTGCGCTTTCTGCTCATCTTTTCACCGCGATTCCTCTACCTGATTCCAGGCGCCACGCTTGTTACCGCGGGCCTGCTGGGGGTCGCGGCCACATACGGCGGCCCGGCAGTGCTTGCTCGCGGCGTCGTGCTCGACGTCCATGCATACGTTGGATTCGTCTTCATGGCCATGCTTGGAGCCCAGTTCCTGACGTTCGGTGTGATGATGCGGCGGGTCGCCGGTATGTACGGAATCCGATCCGGCGAAGGGCTTATCCAGCGGAGTATCCGGCTATTCGCGACGCTCGAATGGTCGCTGGCGGTCTCGGCGATCGGGCTGCTGGCAGGCTCAGTCGGTGCGGTTCGCTGCTTTCTTGCGTGGCAGGGCACCGATTTCGCGCCGATGGCCTACGGCGCCTTGCTGAAGCCTTTCATCCTCTCGCTCGCCGTGGTCGTCGTTTCCGTGCAGCTCCTCGCCGCCGCGTTCTTTGCCGCGAGCATGGAGGAATACACGGCGCACAGGGCGCTTACTTGAGGATTTCCGATCAGGTGGCGCTGCGGCTGCGATTTCTGCTGAGCGGCGGAACGGGCTTCTGCCTCTATTACGCGTTCTCGCTGGTTTTGCATGCCACCACCACCCTTGGCGACGGCCCCTGCGCCACATTGGCGACACTTGCCGCGATTCCGCCGACATTTGCGCTCCAGAAGTTCTTCGCTTTCAGGGCGAAGGGGGACGCAGCGTCGCAGGGTGTCAAATACGTAGCGCTTCAGATCGTGTCGTCCGTCCTCATCGGCTCGATGTCGACGCTGTTCCAGCGTGTCGGGCTGCCGTCGTGGATAAGCTTCCTGTTTGCCGGCGTGTCAGGCGTGGCGCTTTCCTATGCAGTGCAGTCGTCGTTGATTTTCCGGAGGCGCTGATGCCTGACGTCAATGCCCAGTACAACGTCGCGAAGCCCGGCAGTCTTCCGGTGCGACTCGCCACGCGGCAGCGGCGGGTAATGTACGAGCGATTCCTCGCTTTGCAAAAGCCCCAGGCCGGCGAATCGATCCTCGACGTGGGGGCGACGTCGGACGATACGTATGAATCATCGAACTACTTGGAAAGCTGGTATCCCGACAAGGGCGCCATCACGGCCTGCGGCATCGATGACGCCAGCTTCCTCGAACAGAAATTCCCCGGGATGCGATTCGTGCGCGCTGACGGCCGTGACCTCCCGTTTGCCGACGAAAGCTTCGATATCGTGCATTCCAGTGCGGTACTTGAGCACGTGGGCTCGAACTCCACTCAGCAGAATTTCGTGCGGGAGCTGATCCGCGTAGCGAAGCGCGGCGTATTTCTCACGACGCCCAATCGATGGTTTCCAGTGGAGTTCCATTCGGTGCTCCCGATCGTGCACTGGCTGCCCGCTGCCCAGTTTCGCGCCATCCTTCGGCTCCTCGGGCACCGTTCCCTCGACCGCGAGGAGAACCTGAACCTGCTGACGCCTGCGCAGGTGGCCGCAATGTGCGCGCGCTTGCCGCGCGTGCGTGCAATGAAGCTCGAATTGCCGACATTGTTCGGTTGGCCGAGCAACATCGTCTGCAGCATGGAGGTTGGCGGCCCGCCCGCGTCGTAGCTACCCGTGTCCGCGCTCGGGATCGGAACTCGCTGCGTTTGATCGCCGCTCGCCGGCGCGCATGTGATTACCGTAGTGCGCTACGGCACGTCGAACGTTTTACCTGTCGCGCACAGCCGCGGCTGCGGGCGGGAAAACTGTTCGAGCACGTAGATGTTGTACCGTCCCGGCGCCAATGGACTGATCGGCGCAGTGACGTCGAAGCCGCTGTAGCGCACCGCCGGCCGGTGAAACGCCTGGGCGACGTCGGCGCGGTCGAGCCCGCCTGGAAACGTCATCGCATAGCTATGAGTTGGCGACTGCAGGACGAGCCCCAGCGCTCCAGGTAGCTGTCCGTCGGCGACGTCCGCTGCCCAACCGGACGCTCGGATCGTCGCGGGGCCTTTGTCCAGGACGTCACGGGAAAGACTGTCGACCGAACACGCCGCGCGCCCGCCCGCACTGTCCGCCGCGGCAGCGGCGACGTCGACACGCGTCGTGTCGCGAAACGCGCCGATGACTGGGTCCGCCATTGCGTTGCGGACCTGGCGCTCGAGCACTTCGAGCACAACGAAATTCGGCTTGTGCCGTTGGATGAGGTCGAGCCGGAAGAAGCCCCGGATGGTGTGGGAGAGGACGATCTTGCTGAAATGCGGGTAGAGAAATGGCGCGAGCTGCCAGGAAAACGAGTCCCCGCTGAGCAGCAGCACCGGCTCGCCGACGTTTCCGGTGTAGAGCACGCGATCGCCGTAGCCGTCCTGTCGGTCGGTGAGGAACCTTTCGACCGGTTTCGGAACCGGCGCGATCGGTTCCACTTGCGGGTAATGCTGGTCGATCAGCCCGGATATGCCCAGCATCAACGCCATGTCCTGCGGCGTCGTCGCAGTGGAATCGTCGACCGCCCGCTGCCTGAACGCTGCCAGCGGCAGCGCTGCGTCCGAAAGCCCGCTGCGGGCGAGCGAGCGCATCAGCTGCATATAGCCCACATGTGCGCCGTAACCACTCCAGTGCGTGTCGTAGGGCGAGTAGATATACGGTTGTGACGCGCGCGCGGCCCGGAGTGCAGGCAGTGGAAGCAGCACGTCCCCCGCCTGCCTGGCTGCCGCGAGATTGGCGAGCAGTTCGGCGTCGCTGACGCCGGGCGCCGCCGCCCATCGCGGCGCCAACTCCGGGTACACACGCTCCTTTACCGGCGGCACGAACACTAAAAAATGTGCGCCGCCCGCGTGCACGAAGGCGCTGCGCGCGCGCAGCTTTTCTACCCAGGCTTCCGCCTGCGCCAGCTCCAGGCGGCTCGGCCTCAAATGATCGAGGTGGGTTCCGTCGTCGAAGAACAGCCAGCCGCGACGACCCACGACGACCGTTCGCGAGCCCGAATATCCAAGCCGGTAGCGAACGTAGTTGACTGCCTCGATGAGATAGGGGCGAGCAGGAAAGTTGTCGGCGACGTAAGCATCCATTCCCTTGCGGTATGCCCCCAGACCCGCGCGCGTCGGCACCCATTGCGGCAGCGGCGCTAGCTCGCGGTTTTCCCGAAGCTCGGGCGCCGGTAGTCCCGGCCCGTATGGGATGAACAGCATCCCGAGGATGACCGCCGCGGCTCCTCCCACCAGGAATGTGGATCGCGCCCTGGACATGAGAAACCTCAGAAGCGGAAGTACAGGAACGGATTGAGCGTGCTGCTCGCCAACAGGGCGCACGAAACGGCGAAGCCCAGCAGCAGCACGAAGACCGGCACCGCGTGCACCTGCAGCGTGTCCATGCGCGGCTCGGTGATGCGCGGCGATCGGGAGAGCCGCGGAGCGCCGAGTCGATCGAAGATCCACGGCCAGATCGGGAAGGCCAGCAACACACCTGCGATCAGTGCCACGCCGACTTCAGGCGAGAGCAACACGACCGTATCGACAGGTAGCGGGCCGCTGTGCCGGAGATGGAAGAGCCGGTGGATGTATGCGGTCGCATCCGTGAACGTCTTTGCCCGGAAGAACACCCAGCCCGTCATCACCACCAGCATCGTGTAGAGAGGGGCGACCGGTCGCGGCAGTCGCTGCAGCACCCGCCCGAGCCCTGCACGCTCGATCAGCAGGAAGCTTCCGTGGAAAAGCCCCCAGGCTACGAACGTCCATGCTGCGCCGTGCCAGAGACCGGTCAGGAAAAAAACGATCAGCAGGTTGCGCAGCGTCTTGGCGCTGCCGCCGCGGTTGCCACCTAGCGGGATGTAGACGTAGTCCCGGAACCAGAACGAGAGGGACATGTGCCAGCGACGCCAGAAGTCCGTTAGTGACACCGCCGAGTACGGATAGTCGAAATTCTTGGGGAACGTGAAGCCGAGCATGAAGGCAAGTCCGATCGCCATGTTCGAGTAACCGCAGAAGTCGAAGTAGATCTGGAGCGTGTAGGCGACGAGGCCGAGCCAAGCGCCGCCGGTCGTCAATGCGCCGTGCGCCGTCGAGAACGCCTGGTCGGCTACCGGCGCAACGGTGTTCGCGATGAGCACCTTCTGGCATAGGCCGACAATAAAGTACTGGACGCCAAGTGCGAGTCGAAGATGGCGGCCCTCGCGCCGCAGCTCGTCGTTTATCGCCGCGTAGCGCACGATCGGACCGGCAATCAGGTGCGGGAACATGAGGATGTATGTCGCGAATGCCAGCGGCTTGCGTTCGGGCTCGACGCGACCGCGAGACGCGTCCACTAGGTAGGAAACCAGCTGGAACGTGAAGAACGATATTCCCAAGGGGAGTTCGAAGTGGTGCTCGGGCAGTAACGCGCCTTGCACCACCTTGTTGACGTTGACCGCGATGAATTCCGAGTATTTGAACAGCGCGAGTACGCCGAGGTCGAGTGCGACGGTTCCTATTAGCCAGTAGCGCGCCCAGCGACCTGCACTGTTGAGGCGATGCGCGGCGACATGGTTGATCGCGATGAGCGCGAGCAGCAGAAGTACATACGCGCCCTCGCCCCACACGTAGAACAGCACGCTACCGGTGAACAGAACGGCGGTGCGTAGGCCGCTCCCGTAGTACGCGAGCAGGAACAGCGGCAGGAAATAGACGATGAAAAGAACAGAACTGAAAACCAAGTCGCGTCCCCACGAAGTTGCGGCAGTTCGGTCGTTCGCGCGCAGCCGGGCGACGCCTGGGTCCGGGCACGGGGCCCGGGGTAGGCGAATGGCTGGTCCGGGTGGGTCGCGTCCGGGCGAAAATTCCGTCGAGCGCGAGTTTGGCTCCCATGTGGAAGGCACGCAACGAGTTCCAAGCAGGAGCGGAGCATGTGTGCGGCTACAGCGACGTGGCCTGTGCGGGGCGATGCGCGGTAGTCGCGTGCACAGCGGCAGTGCCCCGCGATGCGTCGAACGACCGGGTCTGTGACTCCGCGAAATCGCGGTTCTTATAAGCTGTGCCTAACTCGACCGGCATGTATGCGCAAACGCGTTGGTCCGCGCGCGTGACGGCCCCGCCTATGTGGCTTCGACTCTCGTCGTGGTGACGATGCCGGGCTGCTGCGGAAGCTCCACCTGCGCGAGCAGGAACTCACGTCCGTCGGCCGCGACGGCGAGCAGGCCCGCGGCGCGTCCTCCGGTCCACGTGAGGCGACGCGGCGTCGCGCCGGCAACACCGCAGAAAAGCGACCGACGTAGCGGATGCACACGACGCGCATTGAAGGCGTTGTTGACGTCCGGTCGTATTGCCTGCACGGGGAACCGGTACGCCGCGCCATCCAGCGAGATGGCCAGGTACCTGACGTCCGTGTCGCCGAGCACCCACCCTTGGGCGGTCAGCGTCCATTCGCCCTCGCTGTCGTGGCCTGTCGTAATCACGATGTCGTACGCGAACCTGGGCGCGGCCCCGCCGCGGATCGGCACTTGGTTTGCAGACCGGCGGCGGTTGCCGTTTCCATCGCGGCGAAGCACGATCAACGTCGACGGCGCCAGGTCCTCGTCAGCCAGATGGCCGAAGTTGCCGGGCAGCAAACGCGAGAATCGGTCGAGGAGGTCGGCGCGCGCTTCGTCACGCAGGCCGATCTGGTTCGAGTAGACCTCGAGCGCGACGTAGCACTCCGACCGGCCGCCGAACGGCACGAGTTCGACGCTGCCGAAGCCCGCAGCGGATGCTGCGTGGGCCAGTTGGTCACCGTCGAACAGGTGCTTGTCTTCGCGACCGGCGAGCACCTCGGCATCGCCGCGAAAACGCAGGTTGGTGTTGTTTTCGAACAGCCAGTCCGACAATGCGAGCCGGTCTTCGGCCGACCAGCATGGATCGTCCTGCGTCGCCACGAAAATTTCGCAGACGGTATCGATCAGCGCCAAATGGAAACGGTAGTTCGGCTCGAGGAACACGGCGATGCCGTTTTGGCGCATCGCGCCGGCCAGCGTTGCGAGCATCGTCTGGAAATCCAGTACGTGATGCAGCACCGAGAAGCCCGCGATGAGCTGGAAAGCATCACGTCGTAGGCAGTCGGCGCCGTCCCACGTGACGAAATGCACGCCCGCGCTCGGCACGCCGTTTTCGACCAGTCGACGCCGGCAGGCGCCGAGCATGCTCGAGGAGATATCGGTGACCACCGCGGTACGGGTGGGCACCTGCTTCAGAAAGCCCAGTGTGAACTGACCCGTGCCCGCTCCGATTTCGAGGAAGGTGTCGATCGTCGACGGCATGCGATCGCCGAGCATCGACAGGCAGCTGCGCACGAATGCATGGCTGGCATCGCTGCTTAGCCGGTAGACTGCGTCGTAGTCGATTTCATCGAGCGCCGTGTACGCGTCTGCGCGCGTCATGGAAACGATGCCGTCGGCGACCGGGTAAGAGCGGGCGCAACTGCCGCAGGTCGCGACCGCGTCGAATGCGAAACCGCCCTTGCACTCGGGGCAGATGAGGAGGGCGGCGAGGTCAGGATGCAAGGTTGTTTCCGATGCGGAGTGGTCGTGGTGCGGCAACCCGTCCTGCGCCGCGCCCGCCGAGTGTAACGAGGGCGAACACGGGCCCGCGTCTACACTGGGCCGATGATCGACCTCCACTCCCACTTGCTGCCCGGCATCGACGACGGCGCGGTCGACCTCGCGATGTCACTCGCCATGGCACGTATCGCGGCGGCGGATGGAATCCGGACGGTGGCGTGCACGCCGCATATCTACCCCGGCATGTACGACAACGACGCGCCGGGGATACGTCGCGCGGTTGCCGCGCTGCAGCGGGAAATCGACGAGGCGGGCATCGACCTGCGGCTGGTCGAGGGCGCCGATGCCCACCTGACACCCGACCTCGTTGCGGATATCGCCGCTGACCGCGTGCCCACGCTCGCCGCCTCCCGGTACCTCCTGCTGGAGCCCCCGCACCACGTCGCGCCCCCGCATTTCGAGGATGCCTTGTTCGAGCTGATGGCGGCCGGGTACGTCCCGGTCATTACGCATCCTGAACGTCTTTCGTGGGTGGAGCAGGAATTCAACGTATTCCAACGGCTTGCATCCCGCGGATGCTGGATGCAGATCACGGCGGGCGCTCTGACCGGGCGTTTCGGGCGCCGCGTGCGCTATTGGGGCGAGCGGTTCGTGGGCGAGGGCCATGCGCATCTTCTCGCGACCGACGCCCACCACCCCGAGCGCCGGCCGCCCCTGCTGGCAGAGGCGCGCGAAGCCGCCGCGCGGCTCGTGGGCGCAGAGGAGGCCATGTGGATGGTCCAGGGACGCCCCGCGGCCATCTTGTCGGACGCCGACCCCGGCTCTGTTCCGGGACCGACGCCGAGGGCGTCGGGCGAAGTCAGCGCCCCGCGCTGGCTGCCCGCGTGGTTACGGGGCCGGCGGGGTCGGGCATAATCCGCGGCCCCCACCCCGGAGTCAGGCGCTTGAGATTCGTGCGTCTTCTGGCTGTCGCGCTATTGGCCTCGCTGCTCGTCGGCTGCGCCACGCATGCTCCGCAGACCGGCCGTGTTCCGCCGCCCGCCGTTGAACTGGCCGCGCCCGACCTGATGCCGCCGCCCGCCGAGCGTGGCGAATATCGAATTGGCGCCAACGATCTCCTTAGCGTCGTCGTGTTCCAGGTCAAGGACCTCGACCGCGACGTTCGGGTCAACGCATCCGGTGAAATATCGCTGCCCCTGATCGGTGTGGTGAATGCGGCGGGCCTGAGCGTGCATGGGCTGGAGACGGCGCTGGAAGCCCGCTACGGTGCGCGCTACCTGCAGCATCCGCACGTCACGGTGTTCGTGAAGGAAGCCGCGAGTCAGCGCGTCACCGTGGAGGGCGCGGTGGCCAATCCCGGCATCTTCCCGATGACCACGCGGCTGTCGTTGTTGCAGGCGATCGCCCTCGCGCACGGGCCCACCAACGTCGCGAACGAACACGACGTCATCGTTTTTCGCAACGTCGGTGGAGAACGACGTTTCGCGCGCTTCGACCTCAAGGCGATCCGAAACGGTGAACTCGCGGATCCCGAGCTATTCGGCGAGGACGTGGTCGCGGTGGACGAGTCGGGCGGCAAGGTGTGGCTGCGGCGCGCCATCGAGCTCACGCCGCTGCTCGGCGTGTGGAGCATCTTCCGGAGCACGCGGCCATGAGGAAGGACCTCGCGATGGACTTGGCGCCGCGCTCGGGCGAGTTCGACCTGCTGTCGTACTGGAAGGTGGTCCGCGAGCGTCGCTGGACCATCCTCGGCATCGCGGGCGTGATCGTCGCCGTGGTGCTGGTCGCCACGCTCCTGACGAAGCCCACGTATCGCGCTTCCTCCACGCTGCAGATCGAGCGCGAGACCATCAAGGTGGTGAATTCCGACGCGCTTGCGTCCGCCGATTCGCCGTATGACCGCGACTTCTACCAGACCCAGTTCGAGCTGCTCAAGAGCCGCTCTCTGGCATTGCGGGTGATCCAGGACCTCAACCTGATCAACGACCCGTACTTCAGCGGTGGCGCGAAGCCGAAAGCCCCGGGTGGCCCGCGTGCAGCTCCGGCGGCGGGCGATATCCGCCAGCGCGAGCAGGCCTTGATCGGAGCGGTGCAGGGGGGGCTCACGATCGAGCCGGTCAGCAATTCGCGACTGGTACGGATCAGTTTCGACGCGGCGGACGCCGGGCTCGCAGCACGCGTTGCCAATGCGTATGCGGACGCCTTCATCGCGAGCAACATCGAGCGCCGCTTCGGCGCATCGGCGTATGCGAAGAAGTACCTCGAAGAACGGCTCGCGGAGTTGAAGGGCCGGCTTGCCGATTCGGAAAAGCAGCTCGTCGGCTTCGCCGAAAAGCAGCAGATCATTTCCGTGGGCGAGGGCGAGCCCTCGCTGTCGGCGCAGAATCTGTCGGCGCTCAATGCGCTGTTGGCCAAGGCGCAGGACGAGCGCATCCGCGCCGAGGCGCAGTGGCGGCAGGCCAACGCCGGCAGCGGCATGGGCATGCCGGAGGTCGTCGACAACGCGCTCATCCAGAGCCTGCGGCAGTCGCGAGCAACGCTCGCTGGTCAGTACCAGGAGAAGTCGGCATCGTTCAAGGCCGACTACCCCGAGATGGTGCAGCTGAAGGGGCAGATCGCCGAACTCGACCGGCAGATCGCGACGGAGGTGAACAACATCCGCTCTTCGGTCAACTCGCGCTACGGCGCGGCGAAGGCGCAGGAGGACCTGCTCGCGCGCCGCATCCAGCTGCTCAAGGGCGATGTCCTGGACCTCGCCAATCGCAGCATCCAGTACAACATCCTCAAGCGCGAAACGGCGACCAACCAGCAGATCTACGATGCCCTGCTGCAGAGGTACAAGGAGATCGGCGTCGCGGGCGGGATCGGTGCCAACAACATCTCGATCGTCGACCGCGCCGAAGTTCCCGGTGGCCCCTACAAGCCCAATCTCCGGCGCAACGTCGCGTTCGCCCTGATCTTCGGCCTGGTGCTCGGCACGCTGGCAGCGTTCCTGCTGAAGTTCCTGGACCGTCGCATCCGTTCGTCGAAGGCGCTCGAAGCCCTGACCGGCAGGCCGGTGCTCGGGATCATCCCGAAGCTCGAGGCCGGGACCACGCCCGCGCAGGCGAGCGCGAACGCGCGCTCGCCGTTCTCCGAGTCGTATCGTTCGGTGCGCACGGCGTTGCAGTTCGCCACGCCGCACGGCCTGCCGCGTACGTTGCTGGTGACCAGTCCGGGTTCCAGCGAAGGCAAGAGCACGTCGGCTGCGGAACTCGCGCATAACATTGCGCAGCTCGGGCGTCGCGTAGTGCTGATCGACGCGGACCTGCGCAATCCGTCGCTGCACAAGGCCCTCGGGCGGTCAAACGCCGTCGGGCTTTCGAACGTGCTCGCGGGCGCCGCCGAAGTGTCGGCCGCGCTGCAAGACGTCGAAGGCGCCGGGTTCGCGCTGATCACGTCGGGGCCGCTGCCTCCGAATCCGCCCGAGCTGCTCGGCGGGGACGGCCTGATCCGCTTGCTCGAGCAGCTTTCCGCGCAGTTCGAAATCGTGATCATCGATGGTCCGCCGGTGCTCGGCCTCGCTGACGCGCCACTTCTGGCCAGCCGCGCCGAGGCGACGCTCCTCGTCGTCATGGCCGACGTGACCCGGTCCGACGCGGTACACGGTGCGCTGCAACGCCTGTCCGCCACTCATGGAAACGTTCTCGGCACGTTGTTCACACGTTGGGACATGCGCGGCGACGGCGAGTACGGCTATGGCGGATACGGTTACTACCAGTACGGCGCCAGCGACCGGTAGTGTCGTCCGGAGGACTGTCCCGCGAGCGCCCGTCCGCGGGCGCTCGCGGACTGACCGCGCTAGGGCATGCAACACCGGAAGTTCGGCAGGCCGGCGCGCGCTCCGCGCAGACTGGGGCGTCTGCGCGCGCGGCGCTCCGTACCCGCCTCGGTCACGTTTATCGGTGGCAACCTAATGCCGTTGAGCCGCCCCAACGCCGTTGCCCTCACTGTGGCACTGGCACTTTGCAGCGCCGGGGTGGCCTGGTGGGTGGGAAATCGCGAATGCGGGCTCGGGGCGGGTCTCGCGGTGCAGGCCTGCGCGCCATGGGCGTCGCCGAGCGAGTACGTATCCGAAGCCGAGGCAGGCGCAGCGCTGCGAATGGCACCGCTCGACGGCACCGGCTATCGGCGGCTTGCGCAGGCAGCGCAGGCCGGCGGCGACGATGCCCGGGCGGCGCGGCTTTATGGCATCTCCCTACGCCGCACGCC
>NZ_VTRV01000140.1 GCF_008274655.1 Cognatilysobacter lacus
CTCGTGGTTCGCAGCAAGCGCGACTACGCTTGGGTGATGGCGCGCACGCCGCGAATTCCGAAGGCGTCTCGCTGGTCGTCAGCGGCGCGCCCGCGAATGGCGACCGCTTCATGCTGCGGCCCACGTCCGAAGCCGCCGGCGGCATCGCGCTCATCCAGCGCGACGGCAACGCCATCGCCGCCGCGGCGCCGCTGCGCGCGCAGATCGACCCGACCAATCTAGGTGATGCCAAGCCCGGCACGATGCAGGTGACCGATGCGACGCAGTTCGCGTCGTTCACCACCGCGCAGGTCGATTTCATCGATGCCAACAACTACACCATCGATGGCGCGGGCCCGTACACGTATTCCGCCGGCACGCCGATCGCCGGCAACGGCTGGTCGATGGCAATCGACGGCACGCCCGAAGCCGGCGACACCTTCAACCTGTCTCGCACGCCGCCCCGCTCGACCGACAACAGCAACGCGCGGCTGCTCTCGGGGCTGGACGCGAAAGCGGTGCTGGACGGCGGCACCACCGACATCACCAGCGGCCTGAGCCGCATCACCGCGCGCGTCGGCGCCGAATCGCAGCACGCGCAGATGAGCCTGGACGCGCAGCAGGTGCTGCACGACCAGGTGGTGGCCGAGCGTGAGTCGGTGTCGGGCGTGAACCTCGACGAAGAGGCGGCGGACATGCTGCGCTACCAGCAGGCCTACCAGGCTGCGGCGCAGGTGATCTCCACCGCCGACAACATGTTCCAGACACTGCTCGGCGCGGTGCGTCGCTGACCCGGGAGTATCCGATGCGCATTTCCACCGCCGGCCTCTACCAGCAGGGCATCGCCTCGCTGATGCGGCGCGAGACCGACGTCGCCAAGACGCAGCAGCAGCTCACCACGGGCAACAAGCTCACGCGAGCTGCGGATGACCCGGCCGGCGCCGCGCAGGCGCAGCGCCTCGACCATGCGCTCGGGCGGCTCGACGAATACGGCACCAGCGCCGGCCTGCTCCAGAGCCGGCTGGAAGCGCAGGAGTCGGCAATGAGCGACGCCACCGACTACCTCAACCGCGCTCGCGAACTCACGGTGCAGGCCAACAGCGGCACGATATCCGCGGGTGACCGCAAGATCATCGCCGCCGAGATCCGGCATCTTCGCGCCAGCATGCTCGATGTCGCCAACCGCGGCGACGGCAATGGCCGCGCCCTCTTCGCCGGCCAGCGCGACGGCGTCACGCCGTTCTCGGATGCCGGCGGCGTGGTCACCTACAACGGCGACGACGGCCGCAACCGCATCGACGTCGCGCCCGACATGGCACTCGCCGATGCCGATCCCGGCAGCGACATCTTCATGCGCGCGTCGACGGGCGACGGGGCGATCGCCGGCACGGCCGCCGCGTCGAACACCGGCACCGGCGTCCTGCAGTCGACCCATGTCACCGACACCACTGCATGGAACGGCCGCAGCCTGAGCCTGCAATTCACGGCGCCCGGCGCCTGGCAGGTGATGGATGGCGCCACCGTCGTCGGCAGCGGCACGTACACCGATGGCGACACCCTCAACGTCGCGGGCGTGCAGACGCGGCTGACCGGTTCGCCCGCCGCTGGCGACACGTTCGCGCTGCAGCCGGCGCCGCGCAAGGACGTGTTCGCGACGCTGCAGTCACTGGCCGACGCGCTGGAAGCGCCCGCCACCACACCACGGGAAAAAACCGCGCTGGCGAACGCGCTCGGCAACTCATTGGCCGACATCGCGACTGCGCAGGAGCACTTCCTCGGCATCCGCGCGGCGACCGGCGCGCGCCTCGCCTCGCTCGACCAGGCATCCGACGATCGTGCCGAATCGAACATCTCGCTGCGATCGACGCTGTCCGGCCTGCGCGATGTCGACATGGCCGAGGCGTCCAGCCGGCTGAGCATGCAGCTGACCGCCATCGAGGCTGCGCAGAAGACGATGGTGCGGGTACAGTCGCTGTCCCTGTTCGACAGGCTGTAAAGTCCGGCTGCATGCCTATCCAGAATTCGCGGCCCTGCCCCGCCGCCCTCCCGGACACCCTCGCATGACCGAGTCGCGGCCCGCTGCCGAAGGTGAGGGCATGTACGACAAGTACATGCTCCATCACCCGTCCGACATCCGCGGCTGCCTGCGGCAGCTCGTCGACCGGCATTCCATCGTGCTGGTCCACGCGGCCGGCACCGATAACGCGGTGAGCGTGGCTCTCGGTGTCGACGCCTCGTCGCTGTGGGTGGACGTGCCGCGCGATCCCGAACTCACCGCGCGCCTGCTCGCGGCCGATCGCCTGCGCTTCGAGAGTTCGATCGAGCGCATCACCGTGCGCTTCGCCACCGGCGCCGCGCGCGAAGTGCTGCACGAGGGCCTCCCCGCGCTGCAGATTCCGTTGCCGGTCAAGGTGATGCACCTGCAGCGACGCGAATACGTCCGGCGTGAACCGCTGGGCACGATCTCCTGCCTGCTGCCGGCGCACGGTGGCCAAGGCGCGCCGCGCAGCGTCCGCGCGACCATCGCCGATATCGGCGGTGGCGGGCTTGCCGTGCTCACCAGCGACGACGCCACGCTCGAGATGAAGACCGGCGACCTCTTCCCCGGCGTGCTGCTCGAACTGCCCGAGCAGGAACCGATGAGCGTGGTGCTGCGCGTGCAGCATGCGCAGCGCGTCGAGCTCAACGGGCGTCGGGTCTGGCGCGCCGGTTGCAGCTTCGTCGACCTGACGGTGGGTGACCAGGCGCGCCTGCTGCGCTATGTGATGCAACTGGATCGGCTGCACATGGCACGGTTGCGCGACGACGTCTGAGAACATCCGGCAGCGCGTCGTTTCTCGCGGCATCCGACTTCACAGCGACGTGGATACACGCCTGCAGACTTGGTCGCACCCGACGCCGGAGCGAAGACTTTTTTTTCGTCGGCGTTAAGGCACAGACGGAAGCGGGTACGTTTCCCCGTTCGCGCAACAACGTATTGCGCTGCTGCCGAGCTGGGGTCGGCCTCGACGCCATGCTTCGCCGTACTGAATGCGCGACACCGGTGCTCCCCCTCGTCCCGCCCTCAAGGCAGGCGCGCGCGAAAGCGTCGACTGAAACCCGCATTCGCTCGGCGTCGATCCACGGTCGATGTGCACATTTTTTCAGGCATCGAGCGCGTCCAACGGGCGTTCTCTTCGATGTGCAGACGACTTTGCGCGACTAAAGATCGCGCGGCACCGGCCGAACGCGCGTACACGGGCATCGCGACATCGGTCACGGTCCCGCAAAAAAATCCTTGACGTTCGCAAGCGGCCTAAAGGGCGTGGCGGCATTGCCGTTACTTCTCACAGCAGCGGCGAAGGCAATCCCGCCGAACCCTGCAGCAACCGGCCCGAAAGGCTTTCGCCGCCCCGCCGGATCCTCACCAGGAGAAACGCAATGTCCGCCATCAATACCAACGTGATGTCGCTGAACGCACAGCGCAACCTCGCCACCAGCGGCAGCAGCCTCGCCACCAGCATCCAGCGCCTGTCGTCGGGCCTGCGCATCAACAGCGCGAAGGACGACGCGGCCGGCCTCTCGATCTCCGAGCGCATGACCTCGCAGATCCGCGGCCTCGACCAGGCGGCACGCAACGCGAACGACGGCGTCTCCCTCGCGCAGACCGCCGAAGGCGCGCTGAGCGAAGTGGGCAACAACCTGCAGCGTATCCGCGAGCTGGCCGTGCAGGCCTCGAACGGCACGAACTCGCAGAGCGACCGCGACGCGCTGAACGCCGAAGTCACGCAGCTGCAGTCGGAAATCCAGCGTGTCTCGCAGACCACCAAGTTCAACGGCGTGAGCCTGCTCGACGGCTCGTTCGCCGGCGTCGCCTTCCAGGTCGGTGCCAACGCGGGCGAAACGATCACCGTCGCCTCGATCGCCAACGTGCAGACCTCGGCCCTCGGCGGCTCGGTCACGCGTTACTCGGGTTCGGTCTCCGCCTCGTCGGTGTCGGGCTTCGCCACCGCGATCGCGGGGGGCGGCGTCCTCATCAACGGCACGGACATCGGCGCGATCGGCGCCGCCGGTAGCGCGCAGGAGCGCGTTGGCCAGCTGGCCGAAGCGATCAACCGCGTGTCGTCCACCACGGGCGTCGGCGCCTCCTACGACCAGAGCTCGGGCCAGCTGACGCTCTCGTCGGCCGCGGCTATCGCGATCACCGGCACGACCAATGATGCGACGATCGCCGGTTTCGCGAACGCCTTCTCCGCCACCTCGGCGACGACCACGGGCATCGGCAACGTCAACGTGAGCTCGTTCGCCGGCGCCCAGATGGCCATCAACGTCGCGGACGCGGCGCTGAAGTCGGTCAACACCTCCCGCGCCAACCTGGGTGCACTGCAGAACCGCTTCACCTCGGTCGTCTCCAACCTCACCACGACCTCCGAGAACCTGACCGCTTCGCGCAGCCGTATCCGCGACGCCGACTACGCCAAGGAAACCGCGGAGCTCTCGCGCACGCAGATCCTGCAGCAGGCCGGCACCGCGATGCTCGCGCAGGCCAACCAGGCGACGCAGGGCGTGCTCAGCCTGCTGCGCTGATCCCCGCAGCGTTGGAAACAGAACCCGGGGCGCTCGCGTCCCGGGTTTTTTCGTTTCCGGAGCGGTCGCATCGCAGTCGGGCTGCATGCCGCCGTCGACCAGGCCGTGGGGGGTCCGCGGCGCGAAGCGCGGTTATCCGGATCCGCGCCAGACCACGCTCGAGGCGCGCGCCGCATCCGGGCCACCCGGCGCCAGCCGGTTTCGCCGACGACACCACCTCGCTGCAGCTGGCAACGCGCGGAGTCACCCGCCGTCGGCCACGCCTAAAGCAGCCGACGGCCCGGCCGTTACCGGATGCGGGAGAGCGCCGCATCGCGGCCCACCGGAGGTTCCATGTCCAGCGTTTCAAGCACGGGCGGCTCGATCGACGTCAGCACGCTGGTCAGCCAGCTGATCGCGGCCGAGCGCGCGCCGACCGACAAGCGCCTCGACGCCGTGCAGGGCACGACGCAGACGCAGATCTCCGCGTTCGGCCAGATCACCAGCGCGCTGTCGAGCCTGCAGAGCACGATCAAGCGTTTCGACGCCGAGGGCGCGCTGCCGGGCCGCAAGGCGACGGTCGCCACCGATGCGGGCTACACCGCGTCGGCGACATCGTCGGCCAAGCTCGGCAGCTACTCGATCAGCGTCGAGCGGCTCGCGACTGCACACAAGCTGCAGTCCGCACCCGTCGGCGCGAACACGCAGGTCGGCTACGGCCGTCTGAGCCTCCAGGTCGGCAACGGTGCGCAGATCGACGTCGATATCGCCAGTGGCGCCGGAACGCTCGCCGACATCCGCGACGCGGTCAATTCGGCCGCTGCCGGCAAGGGCTTGAGCGCAACCATCGTGCATGGCGACGCGGGCGACGTCCTGACCTTCGCGTCGACGACGGCGGGCAGCGCCGGCCGCCTCACCATCACGGCGAGCGGCGGCGACGGCGGCCTGGGCGTGCTGGCCACGACCGGCGGCACGCTGACGGAAATATCGCCCGCGCAGGACGCGCAGGCGAAGATCGACGGCGTGCTGCGCACGTCCAGCTCGAACACCATCGCCGACGGCCTGGACGGCGTATCGATCACCTTGACCAAGGCCAATCCCGGCGTGTCCTCGCCGCTCGAGGTCGCCAACGATTCCAGCAACCTGAAAGCATCGGTCCTGGTGCTGGTGAGTACGTACAACACCGCGCTGTCGCAGATGCGCTCGCTGAGCCAGGCAAGCGCGGATGGCAAGAGCGCCGGCGCACTCGTGGGCGACGCGACGCCGCGCACGATCATGCAGGGCCTTCGGGGCATGGTGTCGGGCGCCTACGGCGAGCTGTCGAAACTCGGCTTCAAGACCGCCGTGGACGGCTCGCTCTCGCTCGACGGCGCGAAGTTCGACGCGGCGATCACCGCGGACCCCACCGCGGTGGCGAAGTTGCTGGGGCCGGACGCATCGCTGGGCAAGCAGCTGCGCAGCAGCATGGCGAGCTATGTCGGCAGCGGCTCGGTTCTCGACAGCCGCACGCAAAACCTCAACAAGAAGCTCAAGGATATTGGCAGGCAGCGCGATAACTACCAGGTGCACATCGACCAGCTCACCACGCAGTACCGGACGCAGTTCACCGCGCTCGACGCATTGGTGACCAGGTTGCAGGGCACCAGTACCTACCTGTCGCAACAGTTGGCCTCGCTGCCCCGCTGACCTAAACGAGCCTCCCCATGAGCTATCACGCCCAAGCCAGCCAATACCGACAGACCGCCGTCAGCAGCGCCGTGCTCGACGCCGATCCACATCGCCTCGTCGCCCTCATGTTTGCCGGCCTGCGCGAGCGGCTGCAATTGGCCGCGGCATGCATCGACGCCCGCAATGTCGCGCGCAAGGGCCAGGCGATCAGCGAGGCCTCGCAGATCATCGGGCACCTTGCGGGTTCGCTGAACCTGGAAGCGGGCGGCGAGATCGCGCAGAACCTGCTGGCGCTGTACGACTACATCCAGCGTCGCGTGCTCGAAGCCAACGTGCATAACGACACCGCCGCGCTGCACGAATGCGACGCGCTCGTCGGCGACATCCAGTCCGCATGGAACGCGATCGCGCCACACGCGCCGGAAGCCGCGCGCATGGCCGCCGGTGCCAGTGCGTGACTGCCGACGCATCCATCCTGCCGGTCGCGGCGATCCGCGCCTGCATCGCCGCGAATGATTTCGAGGGCGCAAGCGCCTTGCTCGAAGCGCACGACGCTTGGCTGCGCGGCGCGTTCGAAGGCGGATCGGCGCCCGAACAAGGCCGTCGCGAAGCGTGGCTCGAGTTGCTTGCCGCCCAGCGGGGCATGATCGAGGAGTTGCGCGTCGCACGCGACGAGGCCGCGCGCGCGCTCGATCGCATGGGGCGCGACCGCCGCGCCATGTCGGCCTACCTGCGCGATGCCGGATGAGCATCGACGCCGCGCGCGAATCGCTCTTCGGCCAATCCATCGCCAGCGAGGACGCGCGGCCGCTGGCGCTGATGGCGCCCTTGCCCGAAGCCCGGCAGCGCTCCGCGCTCGCACGCGCCGAGACCCTGATGCGCGCGCTTGCCCTGCTGGACGAC
>NZ_VTRV01000141.1 GCF_008274655.1 Cognatilysobacter lacus
GTTCGGCGAGCCCTTGGATGTCGCCGGGCGCCGCGAGCAGGTCGGCGTCGTGCTCGCCGACCAGCTGCGGGACGATGCCGACCGCGCTCGCCACCACCGGCACTGCGCAGGCCATGGCTTCCAGCACGGTCAGTCCGAACGCCTCGTCGCCCACCGTCGGCGCGCACACCAGGTCGGCGGCCGCATAGAACCGTTCCGGGTGCGCCGTGACGGGCGCCGCGTGGACGCGTGCGCGCACCGGGCCGGGCATCGCCGCAAGCAACGCTTCCTGCACCGGCGCAAAGTCCGGCGCGAGGGGGCCGACCAGGTGCAGATGCACATCCGGCCGCGCGGCCGCCAACTGCGCGAACGCGCTGAGCAGCACGTCCACGCCTTTCTGGGCGCACAGCCGGCCGACGAACACGACATGCTTCGCGTCCGTAGCCATGTCGAGGTCCTGACGAAGCTGGGCGCGATCGCACGTCGGCGCAAAACGCGCGACGTCCACCCAGTTGCGAACAAGGTGAAGCGCACCCGGTTTCCAGCCGCCGGCTTTCCAGCTGTCGAGCGAATGCGCGGACGGGGCGACGCCCGCGCCCGCGTGCCCGAGTGCCAGCCGCAGGCTTCGCGGCGGATCGACCAGCGACAGCCCCAGGTGGAAACAGCTTGGGATGCGGAACAGCGCCTGGATCATCGCGGCGTGCCGGATGAAACCCAGATGCGAGGAAACGATGGCGTCGATGCGCCGGGCGCGCGCAATGCGCCCGATGCGCAGCACGCACGCGAGCGTGCGCAGTGGCGAGCGCAGCGCGAACCCAGGCAGCGATGCCTGCACGACTTCGCTGGCAAACCCACGGTATTGGGCGAGCATGCTGCCAGGCGCCTCATGCAACAGCACGATGCGATGGCCTCGGCCGGCGAGTTCACGCGCGAGCGAAAGCGAGACGGCTTCCGAACCGCCGCCGAAGCTGGGGTCGGGCTCGAGTACCAGGAGATTCATGCGTCAGAACCGCTTGCCGTTCACGTCAAAGGCCTCTGCTTCGCGCAGCCGGTTGCGAACCGCGTCGATGTCACGCACGAAGATCGTGTTGTCGCTGGCCGTCGCGCCGGGCCCATGCGCGTCGACGAGCCGACGTTCGGCCGGCACGTACGCGCACGGCTGGAAACCGTGGCTGACCATCAGCCCGAACAGCTTCGACTCGTCGAAGCCGAACTGTGCGCCCGATCCGTTCAGTTCCATGATCACGGCCTGCAGGTACGGATCGCGCAGCGTTGCATCCGCGCCCGCGAGAACGGCCGATTCGTAACCCTCCACGTCTATCTTGATCAGGCGCGGCGAGCGACCCGCGAGCAACGCGTCGAGCGTGATGCCCTGCACCTCCACAACGCCGGGCCGCGTATCGCTACTGGCCAGCGCGCGGTTGCACACACCCATGTCGGACGAAAAGCGAAGCGTGCCGGGCTCACTTCCCAGACCGGCATTCACGCACTGCACCGCCTCGTCGAGATGGTTGATGCGCATGTTCTCGACCAGCCGTTCGAACGTAGCCGGCACCGGTTCGACCGCGCAACCGTGCGCGCCGGCGACTGCGCAAGCAAGGATCGAATACGAGCCGACGTTTGCGCCCACATCCACGAACAGGTCGCCCGGCCGCAACATGTGCAGCACGAACGCCATGTCGTCGAACTCCTGCAGCCCCACGTATATGTTGCCTGTCAGTCCGTTCTCGCCGGAGCGCACGAGGAACTTCGACCCGTTCACCCATGCGTAGACGATGTCGCCGTTTACCAGGCGGCTGGCGATCTGCCAGCGCACCAGACGCCACAGCGCCTGCAGCCGGTGGCCGGTATTGGCCCGATGCGTCACGACGAACCTCAGCACGGTCAGCGCGGACATGGCAATTCCCTGCGGATCCGCTGGTGGCACGAAACAACGGCCCGCGAAGGCGGCCAGGGCCCGCTACCCAGATGCCCCTGCGGCGCCGGCAACCAGCGAAGTCGCGCGCTCATCCCGCATCCCGGTGGCGCCACCAGAGATTCTCCTCCGGCAAGGGAAGCACGCCCAGAAAGGGCTCGTCGGCGACGCTGAACGCTTCATAGCCATTCGCGCTGAGAAGCTCGTAGCAGGCTCTCAGGTTTGCTGTCTCGGTAACGATGCGGTCGCTGTACTCCATCAGGATGTGCTCCGGCCGATAGGGCGCGTTCAAATCCATGCCCTTGAACACCGTCAGCTCATAACCCTCGACATCGATCTTCATCAGCTTGATGCGATCGGCGCGAACGCAACGCAGGACCTCATCCAGTGTCGTTTCGGCAACGAAGTTCGACTGCGGTACGTCGACGGAAGTGGCCGACGCCACCCGCGTCGTTCCCAAGTTGTCGACCACCGGGGTTTCGATCCGCACAATGCCGCGCTTGTCACCCAATGCGGCGGTGACCACCTGGACATTGGCGTCGGGACTGAGCGCGAGGTTGCGCTGCAACTTGTCAAGCGCAGATGCGGCCGCATCCACGGCAATGCAACGAACGCCCGGCAGTGCCGCTACCGTGCACGTGTACAAACCGAAGTTGGCGCCGACGTCGAGAAACGTGCCGCCGTCCGACATCAAGCGCGCCGCGAGCGCGATTGACCTGGGCTCATAGGCTTTCGAAAAGCAGATTTCGTGACCGATATAGTCGAGCGGATCGACGCGCATCCGCACGCCGGCGCGATTGACGACCCGCAGGCCCATCGGAAATACATGTCGCGCCATCCAGCGGAACCAGCGGATCTTGAACGGATGCGGTGGCACCCTGCGCGCGTAGGCGATGAGTAGGCGCGCGGCGACGCCGTCGCCATTCCAGAACGCAACGTCTTCAATCGCCATTCGCCACCGCCGCACGCTGCGTGCTCATAGCTGCCTGCTCATACGCGCTCCACGTGGCGAACCGCGCGGTACCCGAACACGCGTCGATAGATCGGGCGCAGCGAGTCGCGAGCGCGCTGCGCGACCATGGCGGGTAGCCGGTAGCCGATCCTCACCACGAGGCGCGCCAGTCCCGCAGGCACGCCGCGACCGATTAGCGCGAGGGTCTTCTCCTCGGTGCGGTACGGCCACTTGCTGGTGAAGTCGCCGAGAAAATGAACGATCCGCGGGTGGATCTCCCGGCACGCATAGCCTGGCCGATGCGAGGGGTGCGGCGGCGGCGGATTGGACAGGCACACCTTGCCGCGAAGCAGGTCCAGCTCGAGCAACACCGGGTTCATGAAGAAGTCGCCGTAAAACGTGCCATCGTCCTCGATCAGCGGGCAGCCGTGCAGCGCCATCGAGATCGACATAAGCAATTCCTCGTTGGCGCTGCCGCGCAGCCGCACCAGCCCGAGTTCGTCGTATCTCGGCTCGAGCTCGCGGGCTTTTTCGTAGACCGCGTTGCGGCGTTCGCCCTTCTCGAGGTAGTACACACCGCCGTTGAAACGCGGCAGCGCCGGCACGCCGAAGTTCGCGCACTGGGTGGCGATGTCACCGAACCACTCACCCTCGCTGGTAGGCGTTCCCAGGACGGAAACGCCATTGCCTTCGAAGCGGTCGAATAGGGGGTCGAGCGGACCCAGGCACAGGCAGTCGGAATCGATAAACAATGTCTGCTCGGCGGGCGCTAGCTGGTCGAGCTTGAGCTTCATGGAGAAACCGACGCCGAGCTCGCCCTTCTCGAAGCGGAGCATCCGAACGGCGCCGAGGTCACGCGGCATTTCGTCGGGAATGTCGGTAGCGATGTAGAACGCGATGTCGGAATCGCGGTGCCACCACAGGAACGAACGCGCCAGCGCGATCGCCATGTCCAGGTAGAGGCGTTTGCCGGTGGCAATCGTCAGCACCGCGCGGGATTTGTTGCCGGTCATCGGGGCCCTTCGATACCTGTGCCGTGCGTCGGGGTTATTCCGGCTCACGCGCCATTTTCCTGAAACTTGCACTGTCCTGCAGCAGCTGTTCGAACGTGCCCTGCGCGACGACGCGACCGTGGGATAGCTCGACGATGGAGTCGCAGTGGCGGACCGTTCCGAGCCTGTGCGCGATCAGCAGGATGGTTAGGTCGCGATCGAGCGATTCGATCGTCTGCATGACCGCCTGTTCGGTCGCATTGTCGAGCGCGCTCGTGGCCTCGTCGAACACGAGCACGCTGGCCTGCTTGTAGAGCGCGCGCGCGATACCGATGCGCTGCCGCTGCCCGCCCGAAAGACGCACGCCGCGCTCGCCGACGCGGGCGTCGTAGCCGCCGACGCGCGCTTCGATGTGCTCGGCAATCTGCGCGCGGCGCGCGGCTTCACGCACGCGGTGCATGTCGATCTGCGGCACCGGCACGCCGAAAGCGATGTTTTCCGCGAACGAGGCGTCGGCGAGGTAAATCGCCTGGGGCACGTGCGCGATGCTCTGCTGCCATGCCCGAGCACGCCGTTCGGAGACCGGCTCACCGTCGACCAGCACCGCGCCCTTTGTCGGCGGCAGCAGCCCCATCAGCAGGTCCATCAACGTGCTCTTGCCGCTGCCCGTGCTGCCGACGAACCCAATGCGCGCGCCCTTCGCAATCGTCAGGTCGATGCCATCGAGCACCCACGGGCCGTCGTCGGTGTAGCGGAAGGCTGCGGAATCCAGACGGATGGCCTGATGGAGCGGCAACGGCGGCGGCGGCGGTTCGAGCAGGGTCGCCGGCAGCGGCTGGTCGAGCAACTCGATCACATCCGCCAGCGACGCCTGGTTACCGGCCACGCTCTGCCACGCGCTGTAGGCCTGCTGCAGGGCCGGGAGCAGGCGTTGCGCGCCGAGGGCGAGGGCGCCCAGCATCGGCAGCGACGAGGCGATGCCATCGTTCTTGGTGCTCAACCCATAGGCTAGACCGGCGATCAGCACCATGCCGAACGCCTCCATCACGTAGCGCGGGCTCTGCGCAATGAATGTGTTGTTGCACTGCGCCTGCCTCAGTGGGAGGTCTGCCTGCTGGTAGATGTCGCAGTACACCGGTTGCGTGCCGTCGAGCAGGACGTCGCGGATGCCGCCCAGGCCATCCTGCAATGTCTTGACCAGCTGCGTCTGGCCCTCGGAAATGAGCTCGCTGTTGCGACGCAGACGGTGACGGGTCACCCATGTTATGAGCGAGTAGCTCAGCCCGAGCGCGACCGCAGCGCCCATTGCGATCACCGGGTCCACTGCAACCAGAGCCGCTACGACCGCGACGAGTAGGGCGATCGAACTGATCAGCACCAGCGACTGCATGACCACGCCGAACACGACGCTGTTCACCTTGTAGGTAAGCCCACTGATGATGCCGCTACTGCTGCGCGCCACGTGCACCAGGTACGGCTGGTACAGCGTACGCCTGTACGTCTGCGCGCTCAGCGCGACGCCCGACGTCAGCGTGAAGCGGGTCGTGCTCCACAGCAGCAGCATGCGCACCGCTCCTGCACCGATGATCGCCGCCACGAACAGAAGCGTGAACGGGCGGGTGAGCTCAGCTGCCGACGTCACGCCCCAAGCGGCGGCGAAGCGCGCGCCCAACGGCTGTGCCAACACTTTCTCGGGTGCGGTCAACACGCTCAGGAATGGCAGCACGGCGCCGAGGCTAACCACTTCCGCGACCGCGCTGACAAGCATCAGCCCGAGCAGAAGCCAGAACTGCACGCGGTGGCGGCGGGACAGGTGGCGCCACAGGCGCTGCAGCAGCACCACCATGCCTGACGGGAGTGCGGGCTTCATGACGATGGCGGAACCACCGGCCGCTCGCTCGCGTTGACCCCGAGGGCGGCCCGATGCATGACTAGCGGGCTGACCGGCGGCAGTGAACGACGCGCCATCGCGATCAGGCCTTCAGCAACGCATCGAAGTACTCGATCGTGTTCTGCAGCCCCTGTTCGAGCTGGACCTTCGGCTCCCAGCCCAGTTTCTCGCGCGCCAGAGTGATGTCGGGCTGGCGCTGCATGGGGTCGTCCTGGGGCAGCGGGCGGAACACGAGCTGCGACTTAGATCCGGTCAGGTCGATGACCTTTTCCGCCAGTTCGCGAATGGTGAACTCCCCCGGGTTGCCGAGGTTCACGGGGCCCGGGAAGCCCGGCTCGCTCGCCATCAGGCGCAGGAAGCCATCGATCAGGTCGTCGACGTAGCAGAACGACCGCGTCTGCTGGCCTTGGCCGTAGATCGTGATCGGATCACCGCGCAGCGCCTGCACGATGAAGTTTGACACCACGCGCCCGTCGTTGGGATGCATGCGCGGACCGTACGTATTGAAGATGCGCGCGACCTTGATCTCGAGCTGGTGCTGGCGGTAGTAGTCGAAGAACAGCGTCTCGGCGCAGCGCTTGCCCTCGTCGTAGCACGAGCGCGGGCCGATCGGGTTCACGTTGCCCCAGTAGTCCTCGCGCTGCGGGTGCACCGCGGGATCGCCGTAGACCTCGCTGGTCGACGACTGGAAGATCGGGCAGCGCAGGCGCTTGGCCAGGCCCAGCATGTTGATCGCCCCGTGGACGGACGTTTTGGTCGTCTGCACCGGGTCGTGGCTGTAGTGGATCGGCGACGCAGGGCACGCGAGGTTCCAGATTTCGTCGACTTCCAGATACAGCGGAAAGGTGACGTCATGCCGCATGAATTCGAAGCGCGGGTTGTCGTGCAGGTGGTCGATGTTGCGCTTGGTCCCGGTGAACAGGTTATCGGCGCATATCACCTCGTGACCCTGCTCGAGCAGGCGGTCGGTCAGATGGGAGCCCAGGAAACCGGCGCCTCCCGTAACCAGAATTCGCTTCCTGACCTCGTAAGACCTCACGCGATACTCCTGCCGCTTGTCGGGCGTTCTTAGATTCATTGGAACGGGCCGCATCCAGTTGCGATTCGAGCAATCCGGCCGGATACAAGCAGCCGGCGATGATACAGACCGGCGTGACGACCGCGTCCGGAGCCCCCGCCTCAGCGGGCCGGATGCGGGGCCGGAGGCGCGCAAAGGACGGCCAGGGCGAGCGCGAGGACCACGCTGCAGGCGTCCGTGCGCAGCGGGAAATCGACCAAGCTGTGCAGCATCGCCACGCCGCAGGCGATCGCCGCCGCCCG
>NZ_VTRV01000142.1 GCF_008274655.1 Cognatilysobacter lacus
CAACACGGCTGCGGCGCCGGTCGCTCGCGCTCGAACGCCGGCGACGCGTGCGTCCGCATCGGTCGCATCGACGGATCCCGCGAAGATTCCAGCGCTGGCGATCGATGTCGACGACCTGCGCATCGGCGCCGCGCAGTTGGGGTCGGCGCGGCTGCGTTCGCACCCGACGGCGGCGGGCCTTGTGCTCGATCAGTTCAGCGCGCGCGGTCGCGCACACCGGCTCGAGGCCTCGGGCGAATGGTTCGGGCGCGGTGCCGCCGCGCGCACGCGAATCGCTGCAGTGATCGACAACCAGGACTTCGGCGCGCTGCTCGAAGGGTTCGGCTTCGGCGGCCGCCTCGGTGGCGGCAAGGGCAATGCGCGTCTCGATGCAGCCTGGCCCGCGGCGCCCGCGGATGTTTCGGTGGCGAGCCTGCAGGGAACGCTCGCGCTCGACGCGCGCGACGGCCGGCTTCTCGAAATCAATCCGGGCGCGGGCCGCGTGCTCGGCCTGCTGAGCCTTGCCGAGTTGCCGCGGCGGCTCACGCTCGATTTCCGCGACTTCTTCGACAAGGGTTTCAGCTTCAACCAGCTCGGCGGCAACATCCGCTTCGCCGGCGGGCTGGCGCGCAGCGACGACCTCGCGATCAAGGGGCCGGCCGCCGAGATCCGCATCCGCGGCGCCGCCAACCTGCGCACACAGACCTTCGACCAGACCATCGAAGTCCGCCCCAGGTCCGGCAACCTGCTGACCGCGGTCGGCGCGATCGCCGGCGGCCCCGTGGGCGCCGCGATCGGCGCGGCCGCGAGCGCAGTGATGGCCAAGCCCTTCGCCCACTTCGGCGCGAAGACCTACCGCGTCTCCGGCCCGTGGAGCGAGCCCAAGGTCGAAGTGATGACACGCGACCAGACGCGCGCCGTCGCCGCGGAGGCGCCGGCCGGTTGAGGCCGATCACGCGCGCCCGCATATAGTTCGATCGCGCCACGCGCGCCGCGCCTTTCGATGGATGTCCCGATGACGACTTCGCTGCAGACCGCCGAATCACGACTGCTCACGCCCGCCGGCCTCAACCTGGCGTCGCTCGACCAGGCGCTCGGCGCATTGCTCGGCCCCGGCGTCGACTTCGGTGATCTCTACTTCCAGCACGCGCGTCGCGAGAGCTGGACAGTGGAAGACGGCATCGTCAAGGACGGTGCGCACTCCATCGAGCAGGGCGTCGGTGTTCGCGCGATCAGCGGCGAGAAGACCGGGTTCGCGTATTCCGATGAAATCGATGCCCGCGCGTTGCTCGACGCATCGAACTCGGCGCGTGCCATCGCGAAGGGAACCGTCGTGGCGACGGACGCGATAGCGCGCGACCGCCCGCTCGTGCGCGGCGGCGGTCGCGCGTTGTACGCGGCGTTCGATCCGATCGATGCGCTCGGCAACGAGGAAAAAGTGGAAGCGCTGCGTCGCCTCGATCGACTGCTGCGCGCTGCGGACCCGCGCGTGAAGCAGGTGACGGTCAGCCTGTCTGGCGGTGTCGACACCGTCATGGTGGCGCGCAGCGATGGCCTGGTCGCTGGCGACGTGCGCCCTCTCGTGCGGCTCAACGTGCAGGTGATCGTCGAACACAACGGCCGCCGCGAGCAGGGCTATGCCGGCGGCGGCGGGCGCTACGGGTACGCCGAGTTGCTGGGCGGCGAGCGCCCGGAGCATCTGGCGCGCGAGGCGCTGCGGCAGGCGCTGGTGAACCTCGACGCGGCCGACGCGCCGGCCGGCGTGATGCCGGTGGTGCTGGGTAACGGCTGGCCGGGCGTGCTGCTGCACGAAGCGGTCGGGCACGGACTCGAAGGCGACTTCAACCGGAAGGGCACGTCCACCTATGCCGGCCGCATCGGCCAGCGCGTGGCGTCACCCGGCGTCACGATCGTGGACGACGGCACGCTCGAAGGCCGCCGCGGTTCGCTCAACATCGACGACGAAGGCACGCCGACCCATTGCACCACGCTGATCGAGGACGGCGTGCTGGTGGGCTACATGCAGGACAGCCTGAATGCGCGACTGATGGGCATGTCGCCGACCGGCAACGGGCGTCGCGAATCGTTTGCACACCTGGTCATGCCGCGCATGACGAACACCTACATGCTCGCCGGGCCGCACGACCCCGAGGAGATGATCCGTTCGGTGAAGCGCGGCCTGTATGCGGTGAATTTCGGCGGCGGCCAAGTGGACATCACGTCGGGCAAGTACGTGTTCTCCGCGACGGAGGCCTACATGATCGAGGACGGCCGCGTCACGCATCCGGTGAAGGGCGCGATGCTGATCGGCAACGGCCCGGAAACGATGCAGAAGGTGCGCATGATCGGCAACGACCTCGCGCTGGACGAAGGCGTGGGTGTATGCGGCAAGGACGGGCAGAGCGTGCCGGTCGGCGTCGGCCAGCCGTCGCTTCTGATCGACGGGATCACCGTGGGCGGCACGAAGGCCTGAGGATTCGCGCGTGCCGCGTCATTCGTCCGCGTCGTCGAGCCCCGCGTCTGCGTCCTCGGGATCGGCGTCATCCGCACCGCCCAGCATGAGCGCGCGAAGTTCCCGGAACAGCTCGCGGAATGCGCGGGGCGGCTTACCGCGCTTCTTGTCGTCCTGCGCATTGCGCACGAGCTGGCGCAGGCGCTGGCGATCGGCGTCCGGATGCATGGCCAGCAGTTCGGCAAGCGCGTCGTCGCCGTCGTCGACCAGCTTGATGCGCCATGCTTCGACGCGATGGATCGCGGCAACTTCGGCGCGCGAGGCGTCGCTTTTCTCGTCGAGCGCGTCGCGTATCGCCTGCAGTTCCTGCTCGTCGAGCTTGCGCATCTGCTTGGCGAGGAACGCGAACTGTCGCTTGCGCGCGACGTTCGAGGTGATTCGACGCGTGTCCTCGACGTGCGACAGCGTCTCTTCCGGCACCGGCACCCGCGCGAGTTCGGCCGGCGTCAGCTCGACGAGGGCATGGGCCAGCTCAAGCACGCCCAATGCCTCGCGGCGCTGCTGGCTGCGGCTGGGCCCACGGAATTCACCACTTTCATCGTCGCGACCGCGCATCTTCGATAATCCCGCGCGCGACACCGTCGCCACGCACTGCTTCGTCCGCGCATCGTCGCGGACTCGAGTCGCAAGGATAAGACATTGAACGCCACCGCCACTTCGCCCGCCCTCCATGACGACAGCCACGAGCGCCTCCAGGCGCTGGGGGACCTCTCGCAGCGCCTGCTCGACCTTGCACGCAGCCGCGGCGCGTCCGAGGCCGAGGTCAGCTGCTCCGAGGAATTCGGGCTGAGCATCAACGTGCGCATGGGCGAGGTCGAAACCGTGGAGTCCACGCGCGATCGCGGCATCGCGGTCACCGTGTACTTCGACAAGCGCAAGGGCAGCGCGAGCACGGCCGACCTGCGCGAGGAGAGCTTGCTCGCCACGGTCGAGCAGGCGTGCGCCATCGCCCGATTCACCGAGGACGACCCGGCCGCCGGCCTTGCGGACGCCGGGCTGATGGCACGCGACCTGCGCGAATTCGATGGCTGGCATCCGTGGGACATCGACGCCGACCAGGCGATCGATCTCGCGCTCGCCTGCGAGCAGGCCGGGCGCGATGCGGATGCGCGCATCGAGAACTCCGACGGCGCGTCGCTCAGCAGCGGCCGCAGTCTGTCGGTCTACGCGAACTCGCACGGCTTCACCGGCGGCGACCGCGGCACGCATCATTCGCTCGGCTGCGCGCTCATCGCCGGCCGTGGCGACTCGATGCAGCGCGACGGCTGGTACACGTACGGGCTTGCGGCGGCCGACCTCGAACTGCCGGCGGCCGTGGGCAGGCATGCAGCGGAGCGCGCGGTATCGCGACTGTCGCCGCGGCAGCTGCGAACCGGCGAATACCCCGTGTTGTTCGCCGCGGAAGTGGCGCGTTCGCTGATCGGCCATCTCATCGGCGCCATCTCCGGCGGGGCGCTCTACCGCGGTGCCAGCTTCCTGGTCGACAGCATGGGAACACGGCTGTTCCCGTCCTGGTTCTCGATCGAGGAGAAGCCATTCGTGCCGCACGGCCTTCGCTCGGGCGCGTTCGACGGCGAAGGCGTGGCGACGCGGCAGTCGCCCATCGTGGCCGGCGGCGTTCTCGAGCGTTACGTGCTCGGCAGTTATTCGGCGCGCAAGCTCGGCCTGCGCACCACGGCCAATGCCGGTGGCGTGCACAACCTCGACGTGCTCGCCAATGCCGGCGGCTTTGACGACATTCTCGCGCGCATGGGGCGCGGACTGCTGGTCACCGAACTCATGGGCCACGGTGCCAACACCACCACCGGTGATTACTCGCGCGGCGCAGCCGGCTTCTGGGTCGAGGACGGCAAGCTGCAGTACCCGGTGGATGGCGTCACCGTCGCCGGCAACCTGCGCGAAATGTTCCAGCGGATCGACGCCGTCGGCACGGATATCGATCCGCGCTCGCACATTTCGACCGGTTCAATCCTTGTTTCGCGGATGACGGTGGCCGGTGAAGTGACGGACGGCAGTTGACCGCGTGTTCCGCTGCGGTAAGAGTGCGGCACATACCGCCTGACACCGCTGGAGAGACACCATGAGCGACATCGACCAACCGTCCGGAGAACCCACGCCGCCGAATTATTCGCAGACGTCGGTGCCGCCTCCGGCCTCGGCATCACCGCATCCGAGCGGCATCAGCGCCGAAGAGCGGCAGTGGGCGATGTTCGCGCACCTGGCCGCGATCGTCGGCGGCATCGTCACCGCCGGCTGGGCAGCGAGCCTCGGCTGCGTGCTCGGCCCGCTGGTGGTGTGGCTCATGAAAAAGGAAACCATGCCGTTCGTCGATGATCAGGGCAAGGAAGCGCTGAACTTCAACATCACCGTGGGGATCGTGTTCCTGGTGCTGTGGATCCTTACGTTCATGACGCTCGGCATCGGCATCCTGCTTACCGGCCCGATCATGCTGCTCGTCGGGCTGGCGTGGCTCGTCGTCAGCATCATGGCGGCCATCAAGGCCAACGAGGGCGTCGCCTACCGCTATCCGTTCGCGCTGCGCCTGGTGAAGTAGGCGCGTCGATCCTGCAGGAAAAAAAGGCCCGGGCAGACCGGGCCTTTTTCTTTGCGCGGCCAGCTCAGTGCGTACGCGTGGCGGTGTAGTTCGCGAGCGACCGGAGGCTTTCGGCGCGGGCGTCGAAGTCGGCGAGCGCGCTTTGCATCTGGTTCTGCAGTCGTGACAGCTTGAGCTTCGACGCTTCCAGGCCGAGCAGCGCGGGGAACGTCGCCTTGTCCTGCTGCGCGTCCTTGCCCGCCGTCTTGCCGAGCTGCGCGGTGTCGGCTTCCACGTCGAGGATGTCGTCGCGCACCTGGAAGGCCAGGCCGAGCGACAGCGAGAACGCGTCGAGGCGTTGAAGCGCGCGCGAATCCGCCCGCCCGACGAGCGCGCCCATGCGCACCGACGCGCGGATCAGCGCACCGGTCTTCAGCGCGTGGACGTGCTCGAGCGCGCTGGCCGTGATGTCGGCGCTGCGGCCGGTCGCATCCAAGTCGAGCGCCTGCCCACCGCACATGCCGGCGGCGCCACTGGCCTCTGCCAACGTGCGAACCAGCGACAGTGCGACGTCGGCGGCGACAGGCGCTTGCGCGAGCACATCGAACGCGAGCGACTGCAATGCGTCGCCCGCAAGCACGGCGGTGGCTTCGTCGAAGGCGACGTGCACGGTGGGCTGGCCGCGCCGAAGCGCGTCGTCGTCCATGGACGGCAGGTCGTCATGCACGAGCGAGTAGGCGTGGATCAGTTCGACAGCGACGCCCGCAGCGAGCAGCGGAATTTCGCCGGCGTCGAACAATGCGCCGGTAGCGAGCGTCAGCAACGGGCGCATGCGCTTGCCGCCGAGCAGGACGGCATGCCGCATCGCGGCGTTCAAGCGTCGTGGGGCATGCGGCAGGTCGAGCGCCTGCGCCAGCGCGGCATCGATGCGGCCGCGCCAGACGTCCAGACGGGCGTCAGGCATCGGGGCCGGGGGCGTCCGGATAGGGCTGGGCGCTGGCCGGATCCTGCGGGTCGGTCAGCAGCCGCACGCGCATCTCGGCTTCCTCGAGCGCCGTCTGGCAGCGTCGATAGAGGCCGACGCCTTCCTCGTACGCGGCAAGCGACTGGTCGAGGCTCATGTCGCCCTGTTCCATTTTCTCGACGAGGTTTTCGAGCGCGTCGAGCGAGCGTTCGAAGTCGGCGACGGGCGAGGGCTCGGGCGTGTCTTTGCGTGGCATGGCTCAAGTGTGGAGGCGGGCGCGCCGCAGGGTCAATGCGTCGAGAGTCTGAACGGCCGCGGTTGCGTCCAGGTGACGCCGCGTCATGCGCCTTCCGGACGAATCCATTCAAGGCGCGCCCCGGCCGTTTCCAGGCAGGCCGTGAGAGACGCGCAGACGACGACGTCTCCCGCAGCGAGGACGTCGTCTCCATCGACCAGCAGGGGGAGGTGTTCGCGCGTCCAGGGCGGCACCTCGAGATCCTGGAGCACGTGCTTCAGGGCATGGCCGTGCTGGCGACCGGGCAGGCGGATGCGCTCGCCACCGCGACGGGCGCGGACGCGAACCGTCGGCGGCAACGCGAGCGGCGGTTCGATCATGAGTTGGCCGCCGTCGGGAAGGCGGACGGGCGCCAAGCCGTCCCAGGCGATCTCCACCGACCGGTGAAGGATCGGGCCGCGACGCGAGGCGTGCAGGCGGCCGCGCCATGCGCGAACGCTGGCGTCGTGCCAGTCGAAGCGGGGCTGGGCATCGGCGCGCGCATGCAGCAGGTCGTCGTCGATGCGCGCGAGGCCGGGCGAGGGCAGCGGAGGCAGTCCGAGCGACGTGATCCACGCGCGCAGGACACGATGTCGCCGGGCCGGAACGAGCGCAAGGAGTG
Source organism: Cognatilysobacter lacus (assembly GCF_008274655.1). Classification (GTDB taxonomy): domain Bacteria; phylum Pseudomonadota; class Gammaproteobacteria; order Xanthomonadales; family Xanthomonadaceae; genus Cognatilysobacter; species Cognatilysobacter lacus. The sequence goes on from NZ_VTRV01000142.1 coordinate 6,885, forward strand.
CGGCGGCAGACAACGTGTCGGCGCGCTCAAGCGTGCATGCGTCGAGCGCGACGACGTCGTCGGCGTGCAACAGGCCCGTGGCGGCGCGTGCGTGCACCGCGGACGTCGACAGCGCCGA
>NZ_VTRV01000143.1 GCF_008274655.1 Cognatilysobacter lacus
CTGACCGGCGGCAACGGCGTGCTGGCCGTGAACCAGGCGGCCGGTGCCGCCAATGCGCAGATCAACGTACTCGTGCTCGGCGGCGACGACGCGGCCGCGCACCTCTTCCAGAACGTCGATGTCACCGCGCTCGCCGCGGTGGCCTCCGGCGTTCCCCTCGAGCCGGACGCCGCCCCCGTCCAGCTGCCGGTGCGCGATGCGCGCATCGACGGCGCCGCCTTCGCGAATCCACAGGGCGTGCTCCAGCTCAACCAGACCGCGGGCGTCGGCAATGCGTCGGCGAACGCCATCGTGCTCCAGCTACCCGGGGGCACCCCTTAGCAAGCAGCAAGCGCACCACCACCCCACCCAGGAGAGACCCCCCATGAAAGTCCAGATGACCGTCCTCGCCCTCACCCTCGCCGCCTGCTGCGGCACCGCATTCGCGCAGGACGACAGCGCCACCAACACCAAGACCTACATCACCAACCTCATCGACGTCGCCGGCAAGGTCCGCGTCGAAGGCACGATCAAGGTGGATTCCGAAGCCGCGGCCAACGTCGACCAGGACCAGTACACGGTCGGCAACCGCTCCATCGGCGACGGCGACCACACCGCGCGCATGACCGACAACGCCCTGCGCAACTCGCGCGGCAACATCGGCGTCAACGTGAGCGCAGGCGTGGGCAATGCGCAGTCCAACGATGCGGCGATCACCACGCTCGCCAGCTCCGGCAAGAAGGACGACGGCGACAAGCACAGCGACGGCGGCGGCAAGAGCGCGGCGTCCGCACTGAGCCACGCGATGGTGTTCTCGACGCAGGCCAGCCTCGGCAACTACGCGACGACGCACACCTACGACACGAACTATCGCGCCACGCTCGACGGCGACGCGCTGCGCGACGTGATCGGCAACGTGGGCGTGAACGTGGCGGCCGGCGTGGGCAACGCACAGTCGAACGGCATGTCCGCTTCGGTGGCCGACGCCTCGATCGCGAAGTCGTCGTCCGACAGCGAGCAGCTCTCCCTGTTGAACGAACTCAACAGCGCGTGCGGCGACCTCGACGTGGTGGCGCGCTTCGGCGACAACGCGCTGCAGGCGGCGAGCGGCAACATCGGCGTCAACGTCGCGGCTGGCGTGGGCAACCTGCAGCACAACGGCCTGGCGATCGCGGCGGCCGGCGGCGGCGGCGGCTGATAGCGACACCTCTCCCGCGGCCGTGTCGTCGCGGGAGATCCTGTTCGAAACGCGATGCCGGTGGTCCTGTGCCACCGGCATCGATGCAGAGGATTCCCATGCGTCGACTGACCACGCTGCTGCTGATGCTCGGACTCACCGCGACGGCGAATGCGCAGTCGATGGTCGATGTCAGCCGCCTCGGCTCCATGCCCGTGCGCAAGGACGTGGTGACGCTGCGTGACCTGCGTTACCGCGACATGGTGCGTCAGCGCTACGACTTCAGTTGCGGTTCCGCCGCGCTCGCCACATTGCTCAATTACGGCTACGGCGAACACGTCAGCGAGCCGGAAATGATCCGCCGGATGATGGTCGGCACCGACGCGAAGACCGTCGTGCAACAGGGCTTCTCGATGCTCGACATGAAGCGCTATGTCGAAGGCCGCGGCATGCAGGCGCGCGGCTTCCGCGTCGACGCCGCCGCGCTGTACCGCCTGCGCATGCCGGTGATCGCACTGCTCGACCTGAAAGGCTACAAACATTTCGTGATCGTCAAGGGCGCGGAGGCGGGACGCGTCTTCGTCGCCGACCCTGCGCTCGGCCATCGCGTCATGAACGAAAACGACTTCACCCGCGGCTGGAACGGCATCGTCCTCGCGGTCATCGGTGACCGCCCGTTGCTGGACTCCGCGCTGGTGAACAACCGCGAATCACTGGCGCTGCGACGCCGCGTCGAAACCCTTGGCAGCGCAACCCAGCCGGTTCCCGTGGTGGAACTCGGCCTCGTGCGCGCCGACCTGTTCTAGGCGATGCGTTGAATCGCATCGCCCCTGTTTGAGGCCGCCATGAAACGTCACTCCCTCCCCCTCGTGCTTTTCGTGGCCCTCACGGCAGCGGCGGCCGCGTTTCCCGCGGTCGCCCTGCCACCTTCCCCGCGCGATCCGCTGTGGATCGAACCCGTTCGCGCAGAACCCGTCGACGACGCGTTGCTCGGCACCCTGACCGGCAAGTACTTCGGCGCCGACATGCTGGTGGGCGTACGCATCGACCTGGTCAGCCACCTCGCCAGCGCGGGCGGTGGCAGCGCGGCGGCCACCGGTTCGCTCTACATCCGGCGCGAAGGCAGCGGCTTCATCGTGCAGGTCGACAGCCGCACGCAGGCCACCGCGGGCGCCGACGGGACGGCGAGCGGTAACGCGAACGCCACCGGTGGCGACGCCATCAATGTGCAGGGCATCGGCCAGGTCACGCAGATCGCTGGCGACGGCAACCGCATGGGCAACCTCGCCGTCATCCGCGTGGTGGGCGACCTGCCGGCGCCGCAGGGCTTCAATGGCGCAACGCAGTCGCAGGCGCAGGACGGCCCGATGACCGCGACCATCCATTTCGACGGCACCGGCATGCAGATCGGGGTTGCGGGCATCGGCGCGAACATCGGCCAGAACGTCACCACCGGCGCGTCGGCCTCGGGCTCGATCCTGCAGTTCGGCCGCATCGCCGGCGACGGGTTCGTTGCCGACAACATGTTGCAGCTGCAGATGCTGACCACCGCGATGCCCACCCTTTCGCTGCACCAGGCCGGGATCCAGCAGGCCTTGATCGCGATCGCGGGACTGCCACACTGACGGTTCCCGACACTGAACAAGGATGCAGCGATGTCGATGACGCCCGTGACCGCCGCGCGTAGCGCGCCGTGGTTCCTCGCCGCCGCCCTGGCGGTGGGCTCGATGGATACGAAGGCCGCCGAGCCGCCCGCCGACGTCGGCGACCAGTTGAAGGCACTCGGCGAGAAACTCGAGGCACAGCAGGCCGAGATCGACCGCCTGCATCGCCAGGTCGAGGATCTCGAGCTCGCGCAGGCGCGCGGTCGCGGCCTGAGCGGTGATCCGCAGTCCGCGTCCGCGCCCCCGGGCGGCACCGACACCGGCGCCGCGGCGACCGCGCAGGCAACGCCGCCCGCGGAACCGTTGCAGGTCGGCCAGGCCCAGCGCGCGGAAGACGAGCAACGTCGCGAGCAGGACAAGGCGCTCGTCGTGCGCGAACACGCGCCGCTGTTCGAGCGCAAGTTCACGCTCGACTCCGGCTTCACGTGGAGCTACTACGACCGCCGCCAGCTCACGCTGAGCGGATTCCTCGCGCTCGATGCCATCTTCCTCGGCACCATCAACCTCGACCAGTCGAAGGCTTCGCTGGAGACGTTCGACATCACCGGGCGCTACGGGCTGACCGATCGCCTCAGCCTGGAAGCGTCGCTGCCGTACGTGTTCCGCGACACGCGCTTCGTCAGCGGCGGCGCCGGCGGTGCATCGACGTCGCTCAGCGAAGTGAGCGTGAGCTCGCATGGCATCGGCGACGCCTCGCTCGCCGCCTACTACCAGATCGTCAAGGAGAACGCGCGCTGGCCGGACGTCGTCGGCAGCCTGCGCGTCAAGGCGCCGACCGGACGCGATCCGTTCGGCCTCAAGCTGATCCAGGCCAACGGCGACAACACCAACCTGATCGTTCCCGCGGACCTTCCCACTGGCAGTGGCTTGTGGAGCGTGACCGGCAATGTGTCGGTGCTGCGCACGTACGATCCGGTGATTCTGTTCGGCAACGTCGGGTACACCTGGAACCGCCCCGGGAACTTCGACGACATCTCGCCCGTGCTCACCGCGGTCGCGCCGGCGCGCGTGTCGCTGGGGCAGGTGTTCCAGCTGAGCGGCGGCGTGGCGATCGCGCTCAACGACCGCGCGGCGATAAGCCTGAGCGTGGCGACCGCGATGCAGGCGGCGACGCATACGCGCGCACCCGGCGACCCCAAGGACTCGCGCGTGCCGGGAAGCTCCAGCAACAGCACCGCGCTCAACATCGGTTCCAGCTACGTGCTGCCGTCGGGTTGGACGTTCAGCGGGCAACTCGCCGCCGGGCTCACGCCCGATTCGCCGAACTACGTCATCGCGCTGCGCAGCTCGCGCTCGTTCTGAGTCAGGCCGAGGCGAGCCGGCGTTCGCGCCGGTCGTTGCCGCGGCGTTCCGGCGCCGCGGCCTTCGCCGTCATGCGCGGGGGGATCGCGTCGTCGGTATCCGTCCGCGCGCCCAGCCGCTGCAACAGGCGGTAAAGGGTGACGCGCGAGATTCCCAGGTCGCGTGCGGCGTCGACCAGCCGGCCCTGGTTGCGCTGCAGGGCGTCCTCGACCGCGCGCCGCGTGGCGTCGTCGCGCACTTCCTCCAGCGTGGGCGGCGTGGCCCCCACCGTGGACGGGATGCCGAGGTCGTTGGCGGTGATCAGCCGGCCCTCGCACATCACCACCGCCTGGCGCACGCGGTTGATCAGTTCGCGCACGTTGCCCGGCCACTCGTACGAATGCAGCGCCGCTCGCGCGCACGGCGCGAACCCCTTGATCACGCGCTGGCCTTCGCCGGAATACAGGCCGAGCGCATGCGCCGCGAGCAGGTCGATGTCGCGACCGCGCTCGCGCAGCGGCGGCTGTTGCACCCGCAGCACGCACAGGCGGTGATAGAGGTCGGCGCGGAAGCGACCCTGCGCGATCGCGGCTTCCAGGTCGTGATGCGTCGCCGAGACCACGCGCACGTCGACGCGGATCGTGTCGTGTCCGCCCAGGCGCTGGAACGTGCCTTCCTGCAGGAAGCGCAGCAGCGCCGCCTGGCTCTCGGTCGGCAGGTCGCCGATCTCGTCGAGGAAAAGCGTGCCGCCGTTGGCCATCTCGATGCGGCCGAGCTTGCGTTGCTGCGCGCCGGTGAACGCGCCGCGCTCGTAGCCGAACAGTTCGGACTGGATCAGCGCATGCGGGATCGCGCCGCAGTTGATCGCCACGAACGGCATCGCGCTGCGCCGCGAGTTGCGATGCAGCGCCATCGCCGCGAGTTCCTTGCCGGTTCCGGTCTCGCCGGCGATGAACACCGGTGCTTCGGTCATGGCGGCCTTGCACAGCGTGCGTGCGAGCGCGCGCATGCCGGGGCTGTCGCCGATGATGCCTTCCAGCCCGGTGCTGGCCCGCTTGTCGGCCGAGGCGCAGGCCAACCGCGCCATCCCGTGCGCATGCCCGAGCACCGTGTCGAGCACGTTGCCGGGGCAGGGCAGGGTCAGGTAGTCGTAGCAGTAGTCGCGGATCAGCCGACGCACGGCAGGCTGTTCGAGCTGGTCGGTGCGGATGCCGGCCACCCACCCCACGTTGCTGGCCGCCAGCGCGGGGCCAAAGGCGGCGAGGTCGGCTTCCGAGAACCCCTCGCGCAGGTCGAGCAGCGCCGCGAACGGGTGGTCGGCGCGACGCTGCACGATCTTGAGAAGGCCGCGCACGTCGGGCGCCTGCTGCACTTTCCAGCCCGGCTGCGTGAGCCACGCGGGCGGAGCCGCGCCTCCCGCTCGCGCGATGTAAACGAGGTCACGTCCTGCGCCGCCGTCTGCCATGGCCTGCCCCCTCCGTCGATGCCTCAGCATCTGTCGCAAAGGTAGCCCTTGCAGGGCCCGGGTCAAGTATTCCGTGACGGGTTACTCAAATCGTTCACATGCTCGCCTCAAGCGGCCGAGCCCATGTCGTGCCGCGTGTGGTACCCGACTGCCGCCTGCACTTCGCGCTTCGATCCCAGGAAAACCGGCACGCGCTGGTGCAATCCCGTGGGTGCGACGTCGAGCATGCGCTGGCGACCGGTGCTCGCCTCGCCCCCGGCCTGTTCCACCAGGAACGCCATCGGGTTGGCTTCGTACATCAGCCGCAACTTGCCGCCCTTGTCGGCGCACTTGGCATCGAGCGGGTAACTGAAGATGCCGCCGCGGGTCAGGATGCGGTGCACGTCCGCCACCATCGAGGCGACCCAGCGCATGTTGAAGTCCTTGCCGCGCGGCCCTTGCGTGCCGGCCAGCAGGTCGCCGACATAGGCCTGCATCGGCGGCTCCCAGAAGCGCTGGTTCGACATGTTGACCGCGAATTCCCTGGTTTCCTCGGGAATCCTCATGCCGCGCGTGGTCATCACGAACGAGCCGATCTCGCGGTCCAGCGTGAAGGAATGCGTGCCGTTGCCGATCGTCAGCACCAGCATCGTGCTGGGGCCGTAGGTGCAGTAGCCGGCGGCCACCTGCGCCGTGCCCGGCTGCAGGAAATGCTCGTCGCCGACGGTGGCGATGTCGTCCGGGCAGCGCAGCACGGAGAAGATCGTGCCTACCGAAATGTTGACGTCGATGTTCGACGAACCGTCCAGTGGATCGAACAGCAACAGGTAGCTGCCGCGCGGGTATTCGTCGGGGATGACGACGCAGTGGTCCATCTCCTCCGACGCGAGCGCGGCGAGGTGGCCGCCCCAGGCGTTGGCCTCGAGCAGGATCTCGTTGCTCAACACGTCGAGCTTCTTCTGCGCCTCGCCCTGCACGTTGATGCTGGCTTCGCCCGCGGTGCCGGCATCGCCGAGCACGCCGCCGAGCGCGCCCTTGCCGACCGCGATCGAGATGCTCTTGCAGGCGCGCGCCACGACTTCGATCAGCAGGCGCAGGTTCGGGCCGATGCGGCCTTCGCGCTGTTCCTCGATCAGGTAACGGGTGAGGGAGACGGGCGAGGCATTCGGGCTCATCGGCGATCGGGCATCCGTGACGGGATGCGCATTGTCACCGATCGCGCGCGCCGCGCCGTCGACGCTCAGGCGGCGCGCAGGTCGCGCGGCAACGACAGCGCATGGCGCCGCACACAGCGTGCGAGCGCATCGCGCGCCATCGACAGCATGTGCAACGGCGCCTC
>NZ_VTRV01000144.1 GCF_008274655.1 Cognatilysobacter lacus
ACGGCGCGTCCTTCTTGTGGATGTGATGGGATTCGACGATGTCGCAGTCCCAGCCGGCGAGCTTGCTGGCCGCGCGTTCCACCAGATCGGCCAGCACTGCGACCCCGAGGCTGAAGTTGGCGGCCCAGACCAGCGGCAGTCGGTGGGAGGCTTCGGCCATCGTCGCGCGCTGGGGATCCGACAGCCCGGTGGTGCCGGACACGAGGCCGGCGCCGCGCGCCACGCACAGCGCCAGAGCCGCGTCGAACGCTTCCGGCAGGCTGAAATCGATCGCGATGTCGAAATCCGGTGCGGATTCCAGCGCGGAAGCCGGGATCCATGCGACGGACGGCACCAGCGACCCCGGACGTGAACGCGACGCGGCCCCGACCACGCGGACATCCTTTCGCTCCGCAGCAAGGCGGATCAGCGCCTGCCCCATGCGCCCGGTTGCGCCGTGAATCAGGAGTCGCGTGGGTTCTGTCATCGCGCGAGGCTAGCGACGTCATCCGCCTCCCACAAGTCGCCGGGCACTAGAATCGCCTTTCGACTGATGGAGCGGCCATGGACGCCTTGCTCGATATCGAACGGCTCGACCAAGCGGCGGGTGGGCACCCGGCCACGCCGTTTCCTTTGTTCGTGCTGGACGGAATGCTGCCCGCCGATGGCGCTGCGTCCCTCGGAGCGGATTTTCCCCACTACCGCGGTGCCGGCTTCTTTCCGTACGACGAACAGGACTGCGGCCCGGCGGTGCGAGCCGTGGTCGAACAGATGACCTCGCCCGCTTTCGGTGACGCGGTGGGCCGCCGGCTCGGAATCGACGGCCTGGGGCGCACGCCGACGCTGGCCACGCTGTGCCGCTCGCTCAACCTGCGCCACGGCACGATCCACACGGACAGTCGATCCAAGATCGTCACCGCCCTGCTCTACCTCAACGAAACCTGGCCCGACACGAGCGCGGGCTGCCTCCGTTTTCTCGCGCGGATCGACGACATCGAGGCGCTCGTCGCTCCCGAGGTGCGGCCTGTTTACGGGACGCTGGCGGCGTTCAAGCGCCAGGAAAACTCGTTCCACGGGCACCTGCCGTTCGAAGGCGAGCGTCGCGTGATCCAGGTCGCTTGGCTGACGAGTGAGGAAGAGAAACTGCGCAAGACACGACGCGGCCGCTTCTCCCGCGGGCTCAAGCGCATGCTGGGGGCGCTGGATAAACGCTTCGGCGCCGGACGCGGCGAAAACGCATCGCATCCGCGCTGAAGGCAAACGTCGGAGGTCCGTTTGGGCGCAGCCAGCGAGCAGGACGTTCAACCCCACTGCAGTTCAGCCACGGCGAGCCGGATCTCCAACTCGCCGCGCTTGCGGGCGCGCCCGGCAGCTAACCCGTCATCCGATCCCAGAAAACCCGCACGCCATCGAGAAACGTGGATGACTTCGGCGAGTGCCGGCGCGCCCCGTCGCCGCTGAACGTCGCCTCGAACTTCTCCAGCAGTTCGCGCTGCTCGCTGGTGAGGTTCACCGGGGTCTCGACGGCGACCCGGCAGAACAGGTCGCCCGTCGATCGGCTGCGCACCGAGCGCACGCCCTTGCCGCGCAGGCGGAACGTCTTGCCCGACTGCGTCTCCGCCGGGATGCGGAGCTCGATCTCGCCTTCCAGCGTGGGCACGCGGATGGAATCGCCGAGCGCCGCCTGCGAAATCCGGATCGGCACTTCGCAATGCAGGTCGTCGCCGTCGCGCTGGAATATCTCGTGGTCACGTACGCGGATGTCGACATACAGGTCGCCGGGAGGCGTCCCTGCCGGCCCGGCCTCGCCTTCGCCGGAGAGCCGGATGCGATCGCCGCTGTCGACGCCCGCCGGCACCTTCACCTGCAGCGTCTTCGTGCGTTCGACGCGGCCCTGGCCGTCGCAGTCGCCGCACGGGTTCGCGATGATCCGGCCGCGTCCGCCGCAATGCGGGCAGCCCTGCTGCATCGAAAAGATGCCGCGTTGGAAGCGGACCTGGCCTCGGCCCTGGCACGTGGAGCACGTCTCGAGCTTGCCGTCCTGCGACCCGCTGCCGTCGCACGTCTCGCATTCGTCCAGCGTGGGGATCTCGATCTGCTTCTCGACGCCGCGCACGGCCTCCTCGAGACCGAGCTCCATCACGTAGCCGATGTCGGCGCCGCGACGCGGGCCGCGTGAACCGCCGCCGGCGCCGCCAAAAATATTTCCGAAGATGTCGCCGAAGATGTCGCCCATGTCGGCGAAGCCCGGCCCGCCGCCGCCCATTCCGTGCTCGAACGCGGCGTGGCCATGCGCGTCGTACATGCGGCGCTTGTTCGTGTCGGAAAGCGTCTCGTACGCCTCCTTGCATTCCTTGAAGGATTCTTCCGACGCCTTGTCACCCGGATTCCGGTCCGGGTGATGCTTCATCGCGGAGCGACGGTAGGCCTTCTTCAGATCCTCCTCGGTCGCGTCGCGGGCGACGCCAAGGATCTCGTAGTAGTCGCGCTTGCTCATGGCCCTGCTTGTCCTGCCTTCTCGGGCCGCGGATCGAATTCGACGCGGCCGCCCCTGTCCCCGATGAAAGACGGGAGCCTCGCGGCTCCCGTCCCGTTACAGCTTACTTCGACTCGTCGCCCTTCACTTCCGTGAATTCGGCATCCACGACATCCTCGTTGCGCGACGAGCCGCCCGGATTGGCCCCGCTGGCGTCCTGCTCGGCGCCGGCCTGCTGCCCCGCCGACGCCACGGCGAGCAGCGATTGCGCCGCCTCTTCGAGCACCCGGCTCTTCGCTTCGATCTGCCCCTTGTCGTCGCCCTTCATCGCGGTTTCGAGGTCGGCGATCGCGGTCTCGGCGCGGCCGATCGCGTCGCCCGGCACCTTCTCGCCGTGCTCCTTGATCGCGCCACGGGTCATGTGGATCAGGCCGTCCGCGTGGTTACGCGCGGCAACCAGCTCGTGGAACTTCTTGTCCTCCTCGCGGTTGGCTTCGGCGTCCTCGACCATCCGCTTGATCTCGTCCTCGGAGAGACCCGAGCCCGCCTTGATCTCGACCTTCTGCTCCTTGTTGGTCTTCTTGTCCTTCGCCGTCACGTGCACGATGCCGTTGGCATCGATGTCGAACGAGACCTCCACCTGCGGCATGCCGCGCGGCGCGGCGTCGATACCGGTCAGGTCGAAGCGCGCGAGCGACTTGTTGTAACGGGCCTGCTCGCGCTCGCCCTGGAGCACGTGCACGGTGACCGCTGACTGGTTGTCCTCGGCGGTCGAGAACGTCTGCGAGGCCTTGGTCGGGATCGTGGTGTTCTTTTCAATGATCTTGGTGAACACGCCGCCCAGCGTCTCGATGCCCAGCGACAGCGGGGTCACGTCGAGCAGCAGCACGTCCTTGACATCGCCCTTGAGCACGCCGCCCTGCACCGCTGCGCCGATCGCAACCGCCTCATCGGGGTTGACGTCCTTGCGCGGCTCCTTGCCAAAGAACTCGGCAACCGCCGACTGCACCTTCGGCATGCGCGTCTGGCCGCCGACGAGGATCACCTCGGTGACGTCGGACGCGCGCAGCCCCGCGTCATTCAGCGCAACGCGGCAGGGCTCGATCGTCTTCTTGACCAGATCGTCGACCAGCGCTTCGAGCTTCGCGCGCGTGAGCTTGATGTTGAGGTGCTTCGGGCCCGACGCGTCGGCAGTGACGTACGGCAGGTTCACTTCGGTCTGCTGCGCGGTCGAAAGCTCGATCTTCGCGCGCTCGGCAGCATCCTTCAGGCGCTGCAGCGCGAGCGGATCCTTGCGCAGGTCGATGCCCTGGTCCTTGTTGAACTCGTCGACGAGGTAATCGATGACGCGCTTGTCGAAGTCTTCGCCGCCGAGGAACGTGTCGCCGTTGGTGGCGAGGACCTCGAACTGCTTCTCGCCATCGACTTCCGCGATCTCGATGATCGAGACGTCGAACGTGCCGCCGCCAAGGTCGTACACGGCGATCTTGCGGTCCGCGCCCGACTTGTCGAGGCCGTAGGCCAGCGCCGCGGCGGTCGGCTCGTTGATGATGCGCTTGACCTCGAGGCCCGCGATGCGGCCGGCGTCCTTGGTCGCCTGGCGCTGCGAGTCGTTGAAGTACGCGGGCACGGTGATCACCGCTTCCGTCACCGTCTCACCGAGATACGCCTCGGCGGTCTTCTTCATCTTGGCCAGCACCTCGGCCGAGATCTGCTGCGGGGCCATCTTGCGACCGTCCGCGCTCTCGACCCAGGCGTCGCCGTTCTCGTGCTGCGCGATCTTGTACGGGACCAGGCCGATGTCCTTCTGCACTTCCGCGTCGGTGAACTTGCGGCCGATCAGGCGCTTCACCGCATAGAACGTGTTCTTCGGATTGGTCACCGCCTGGCGCTTGGCCGACGCGCCCGCCAGCACTTCGCCGTCCTTCGTGTACGCGATGATCGACGGCGTGGTGCGATCGCCCTCCGCGTTCTCGATGACCTTCGCCTTGCCGCCTTCCATCACGGCGACGCACGAGTTGGTGGTGCCGAGGTCGATACCGATGATCTTGCCCATGGGACTTGCTCCTGTTCTTCGAATTCGTGGGCGACTAGCGCCGATAAGACATATCTATGGACCGCTCGCGCCGGTTCAAGGCGCAGCGCGTCATGCGGGCTGCGCGATGACCACCAGCGCCGGTCGCAGCAGGCGCTCGTTCAGCAGCCAGCCCTTCTGGTAGACCTGCACCACGTGGTTTTCCGGCGTGTCGCCACCCGGCACGAGGCTCATGGCCTGGTGCTGGTCCGGGTTGAACGGCTGTCCCTTCGGGTCGACAGGTACAAGGCCGTTGTCGCTCGCGACCTTCAGCAGCTGGCGCAGCGTCAGTTCCATTCCGTCGCGCAGCGCGCCGGGGTTGTCGGCCGCTTGCAGCAGGCCCGCTTCAAGGCTGTCGATCACCGGAAGCAGGTCGCCGAGCAGCCGCTCGTTCGCGAATTTCCGCGCGACATCCACATCGCGGGCGACGCGGCGCCGCTGGTTTTCGAGGTCCGCGCGCTCGCGCAGGACGTCCTCGCGCAGCTTCGATAGCTCGCCGTTCGCCGCGTCGAGTTGCGCCTGGAGTTCGTTGCAGCAGCCCTTTGTCAACGCGTCGTCAGCGCTGGTCGGCGCCTCGGGGGACGGGGGCATGGTCTGTTCGGTGGTCATCGCCGGCCTTCTCCTTCGCGCGGAACGCGCGCCGGGCCAGCTATGGGGCCGTGGCGGCCGGATTCAAGCCTCAGCCGCCGCGATCGACCGTCCGTAGCGCGTCGCCCAGCACGTCGGCCGCCGCCTGGACGACGGGAATGATCCGCTCGTAAGCCATGCGCGTGGGGCCGATCACGCCCAGCACGCCGAGCACCTGCCCGCCGGAGCTGTACGGTGCGGTCACCAGCGAGACGCCGTCGAGCGGGGCCAGCCCGGTTTCCTCGCCGATGAATATGCGAACGCCCGGGGCCAGCGCAGTGCGTTCGAGCAACTGCAGAATCTCGCGCTTTCGCGAGAACGCGTCGAACAGTTCGCGAAGCCGGTCAACGTGTGCGAGTTCCTGAACGCCCATCAGCCGGGTCTGGCCGGAGACGAGCATGTCGTCGTCGCCCGGCGCGAGTGCCTGCTCCGCAAGCTCGATCGAACGCCCCATCAGCCGGTTCAGCTCGTCCTGCGCGGTGCGCATCTCGTGCAGCAGCGACGCGCGGATATCCGCAAGCGAACGGCCGGCGAAGTGCTGGTTGAGGTAATTCGCGACGCGTTCCAGCTCGCCGGATTCGAACGGCCGCCGCGACTGGATGATGCGGTTCTGCACGTCGCCGTCGGCAAAGATGAGGATCGCGAGCACGCGGACCTCGTCGATGGGCACGAACTCGATTCGCCGGAACGCGAACTGTTCGCGCCGCGGCAGGCTGACCACGCCCACGAACCGCGTCATCGCCGACAGAAGCTCCGACGTGCTGCCCAGCAACGCCTGCGTGCCGGAGCTCGACGGCAGTTCGTCGCGCAGCCGCGCCATGTCGCCATCGGGCAAGGGCGACACCTGCAGCAACGAATCGACGAACAGCCGATAACCCTGGGCGGTCGGGATGCGGCCTGCCGAGGTATGCGGCGCGCTGAGCAGGCCGGCTTCCTCGAGGTCGCCGAGGATGTTGCGGATCGTCGCGGCGCTGACGTCAAGGCCCGCGTGACGCGCCAGGGTCTGCGATCCCACGGGCTCGCCGTCGCGGATGTAGCGCGCGATCAACGTGCGCAGCAGCTGGCGCGCACGCGGGTCCTGGCTCGGGTCGGTCGGGCGACGGCTCATGCACGGCATATAAGGTGCGCGGGCGGCGGGCGCAAGCTCCGGTGTCGCTATCTGCGCGACGCATGGCCGGGCACAATTCCTCCCATGCTCACCCATCTCTCCCTGAAGCAGTTCGCCGTGGTCACCGGCGCGGAGCTCGAATTCGGGCCCGGGCTGACCGTCATCTCCGGCGAGACCGGCGCCGGCAAGTCGCTGCTCGTAGACGCGCTGGGCCTGCTTTCAGGCCTGCGCGCGGACAGCGGCGTCGTGCGCCACGGTGCCGAACGCGCCGAGCTTTCCGCGGATTTCGACCTCTGCGACGCCGCCACGGCGCAGGTCTGGCTGCGCGAAAACGAGCTCGACGACGAGGACGAGGCCGGCGCCTGCCGGATCCGCCGCGTGATCCGCGCGGACGGCGGATCGAAGGCGTGGATAAACGGGCGCCCGGCGACAATCGCGCAGCTCACCGTGCTTGCGCGTCATCTGGTCGAGATCCATGGGCAGCACGAGCACCAGGCGCTGCTCTCGCGCGGCAGCCAGCTTGAACTGCTCGACGCGTTCGGGCGCACGCAGGCCGAGCTTGCCGCGGTGC